>JAYVND010000399.1:0-15108 GCA_043758635.1 Bdellovibrionales bacterium | reverse complement strand
GATACATACTGATTTTGGTTATGGGAGCTAGCACCTGATGAGTATTATTGATCCGAAGAGTGTTGCAATGTGAAGCAAATCGATTGCATCAGTTTGTCCTAATGTCAGGAACGTGCCGTAGCCTACCGAGGCTTTTCCCGATTGCATCTGAAGAAATATGTCATCTCGCAACGAACCCGTAATAATTTTTCTAAGTATTTTCCTGTTTTTCTAAAGCTATTCTTCTGCTTTTTCAAGCGATTCGGCGGACCCACTCCAAAGCCCAGGTGTTGTTCGCGTCCTCTTCACAACTACTTTTAGACTTTCTGATCTGGATGGTTAGCTTTGTCGGCAGCCCCTCTCCGAAATGCCACTCAACAGAGACCGGGACAAATCGCCCGATCTTAGGAGAACGGTGTTGAAGAAATCCGTACAACTTCAATTCAAATAGCATCTGATATCGACAGCGGCATGTGAGAACTTTCCACTTAATACTGTGATGTCATTGTTCTGAGTGTGTTTCGATGTTGGATCCGGATTTCCACTGGCGCAGACCTTTATGCCACTCGATAAGTCGGTCAACCAAACAGGAACGTAATCACTTCCCCCGGGACCGGATTTTAATGCTTCCGCATCGATTCTAAAGAGACCGTCTTCTGTCACGTAACTGAGTTCTCCATGTGACGCGCCTGGAGTCGCAGGATTATTCATCGCCACAAGGGCACAACAATCTCAGTTGTGTCGATCGCTGGCAAGCCCCAGTCTCGAAATTCATTAATTGCACACTTGAAATGCTGCGGCGGTGAACTGATATTCTCCGTTGCCATAGCAAAAGGAGTTGCGAACAAAATGACGAAACCAAAAACTGCATTTAAATTTTTTCATAATTTTTCCTCCGTTGGAAAGATCTCTAAAGTGACACTTCATTAACACCGCAATAGTTTCCTCGCATGCCAGTGGGCTTAATGTGTTAACCATCTGGGGTAACGCATAGATTTTTCGCACCGCTCTAAAGCGGAAGAGATTTCAATTGTCGGCTTGGCTGTAAAAGCGGGAGTGAGAACGCACTTCAATTCAGTTTTCACTCACCGTCTGTTCTGAAAACCTAACTTACTTCCAAAATACGCAAGCGGCAAAAATGCTGGATGACCCGGCTGGCTTATTCGCGCGGATGATCAGATTCACAAATTTATGGGCGAGCCTATGCCGTGAATTCCACGGACTCATCAGATGCAAGCATCCATTTCTGATGTCTGCGCGTAAGCGCCCGGACCTCACGGGCTGTAGTGCGTTCAGTTGAGTTGGAATAATTGCATGCTTTTCATTCATGAGCTCAACCAGTGTTAATCTGAGCTGGTATGATTTTTGGTAGTGCATCGTTCTATGAATAAAAAAGTTTTTGCATGCTCAGCCGCTTTTGCATTGTTAAATTCTATCGCTCACGCGACCTTGAACGGACCCAACGTGAGTTGGCCTGATCCAATGGCCAAGTCAGTTGGCCATCTTCTCATCAACCTGAGCGAAAAAGAGGACACCCTATACCCAATGTCGTCATGTTCCGGCGTTTTGGTTGGTGATGATTTGATTCTGACCGCGGCTCACTGCGTGGCGAACATGAATCCAAATCCGGCGACTATCAATGCGGTATTTTTCGGAGAAGGCATTGATGAAAAAGTGAAAGGGCGTCTCAAAGTCGGAGCTTTTTCTGCGAAAGATGTTCGTTTTGAATTTCATCCAAGTGTGGACGGGTTTGTGGATTACGCGCTAATTCGGCTTCAGAAACCGGTTGATACAGAGCTCATCCCTCTCAAGCTGAATAAAAATCTAGGACTAGGTATTGTCGGAGATAAAGTAAACCTCATCGGCTACGGCGGCGGAGGTCAATCATTTCAGTCAGCACAGCTCAGCGAGGCCATTGGCATCATCTCAGCGCAGCACACAAGTTCGCTCAATCGCGTGCTCGTTACCTCAGTATTTAATCAGATGAGCGTCGCCGGTGATTCTGGTGGGCCCGGTTTGATTTACGTTAATGGGACGCCACTGGTGTGGGGAATCACATCTACGGTAAACACTGCGGTATCGAAAAAAACGGGCCAAGCGTTTTATCTTGGAACCGAATACGAGAAGGTTGCAGATAAAATTGACTCTCTCAATGAGATGGCCAAGTCACTTGGAAGCCGTAATCGATTCTAAGTTTTTCATCTCTTAAAATTGTCAAAAATATCTTTGCGAATTGGATGAGCGATCAGGACGATCGCCCGTCGCCTGCGATCGACGGGCGCGAGGTGCCCTGACTGCATCCTCGCCTATGCCTGTGCTGCCAATGATTTCTACTTGATTAATACATTGCAATCCAGGCCCTGCTCATCCAAGACCACGTTACCAGTTCTTTGGATAAACGCCCCGTGCCCTCCATTGATGAGGCCCGGTTGATCGAAGCTATGAACGCTTGGAAAAGCGACGATCAAAATATTCTGAGCTCCATCAGTCGCCGAGAAGATCATGCCATCTGTAAAGGCATTACCATTTTGAATCGAAGTCTGAGTATAAACACTTTTTACATGATAAACCGGATTCAAATCAATCGCGTAATCAGCAATTCCATTTTCGTGAAGAACGGCAACTGCCGTCAGCGTCCCCTTCGCTGAAGTCTTGTCACATCCGAATATCAGATCTGAAGCAAAGGCCTGCGAGGCGGCGATTGTCACTAAAATAGAAAGAAAGGTGGTTTTCACGGTGTTCTCCTTTGATTTGAGTCTCCTCATTGAATGGTGGAAACCTGACTTGGTGTCAACGTGCAGGCTGAACTTGGGCAAAATACATCAAAACTGTCGAATCTTTCATAATCATGAATCGAGCTGCTGTGACTGGATCTCCATCGTCCGACAACGGGCTGGATGTTGTAAAATTGGTCAATTTCGTTGTGGCTCTGATACGAAGAGAGCGTGAATAACTCAAAGACCTTCGCCAAGCTGGCCATGAATTATTACAGCACTGCGCGATTTAAAAAGCCCTGAGGGCTCGAGAAAGTTTCACCGAATTCCGATAGAATTCGCATGCCTAAAGATCAGAATAAAGATCAAAATCCTGAAATTTCTCTTCAGACCGAAGAATCGAAAGGTCTCGCAGGCTTTTCCATTCGCAATGCCCACCTGACGATCGTCTGCTTTATTGCTCTCGTACTTCTGGGTTCGGTGAGTGCTTATCTTATTCCAAAAGACCTCCTGCCCGCAGGTCACACGGCGGCCGTTCAAATTCTTTCGTTTTATCCGGGAATGCCGGTTGAAAACGTCGAGCAAGAAATCACTTTCCCCTACGAGCGCTATTCAGGTCAGGCCGTAGGTATGAAGTCGCAAGATTCCCACTCGCTCACCGGTGTGAGCATCGTTCGAAATTATTTTCAGCCCAATACAGACCTAAGCACTGCTATCGCACAAACCGGATCTTTGGTCATGTCTGTGCTTCGCAAATTACCGCCAGGCACTCAGCCGCCTCTGATTTTACCCTTTGATCCCATGGCTTCACAACCTCTCGCTATCGCCACGATAGATGGCGAAAATAAGAGTGAAGCCGAACTTCAAGATGCTGGTCGCTATTTGGTTACAAATGCTATTCAGAGCGTTCCGGGCGCGATGGCTCCAACGGTCATGGGCGGAAAACTTCGCCAGGCCAATATTTTACTCGATGGTCAGAAACTGAGTGAGTTCAATCTCTCTCCACTACGTGTCACCGAGAAACTCGAGGCAATGAACTCGTTTATTCCGGCGGGAGATGTCAACCTCGGTGATTTCAATTACCAGCTACGTTCAAATGCGATGTTTAAAAGTCTCGATGAAATAAACGGATTTTATTTAAGATCTCGGTTTGGAACAATTATTCGGGTGAAGGATGTCGCTCGCGCCGAAGACGGAGCGGCTCGGCAAACGAATATCGTCACCGTCAACGGCAAAAAACAGGTCTATATTCCGATCTACCGACAACTCGGAGCCAATTCTCTCGAGGTCATCGACAGTGTTCGCTCGTCGCTACAGTCACTTGAAGCCGCGTTGAGAGGTTATAAACTCACCGTTATTAACGACCAGACTGTCTTTATTCGAAAAGCCATTGATGCCATCGCGCTCGAAGGAGTGATCGGAGGCGGTTTAGCCGCACTGATGATTTACTTATTTCTTGGCAGTGGACGCGCGACAATTGCTGTACTTTTAACTCTTCCGATTTCAATCATCGGCGCGATCGCAGTGCTAAAAGCCTTCGGCCACTCGCTCAATATCATGTCGCTCGGCGGACTTGCACTCTCGATTGGCGTTCTCGTTGACAACGCAATTGTCGTCGTCGAGGTCATCATGGCCAAACAGCAAGAGGGGCTATCTCCAAAGCAAGCTGCTTTAATTGGCGCAAGAGAAGTCGCGATGCCTGTTCTTGCGTCGACCGTGGCGACACTCGTCGTATTCTTGCCGGTGCTCTTTCTCAAAGGCGTCGTCGAAACGCTCTTCACTTCACTCTCACTTGCAGTTATCGCGGCACTCAGCATTTCTTATTACGCGGCGATGATGATTGTGCCCCTGTATGCAGCGAACTTCATGCCAAATGTCCAGATCGCTAAAGATGGTTTACTTGGAGTATTTCAACGTTTTTTTCTTCGAGTCACAATCGCTTATGGAAAGAGTCTTCGTTGGACGCTCGCGAGGAGTCGAACCATCTTAAAAATATCGCTCATCTCGCACGCAGCGGTTGCGATTCTGCTCTTACCGCTCATCGGGACCGAGTTGTTTCCACGCGCCGACGCAGGGAATTTTTCGATCAATCTTCGTGGCAAAACCGGCTTAAGAGTCGAGAGGATGGCGGAACTTTCCGAGAAAGTGCAGGCCAAGCTGCGCGAAGTGATCCCTCCTCATGATTTGAAAATGCTGCTATCGAATACGGGCGTTTTTTACGGATACTCTGCAGCGTTCACTCGGAATTCAGGTCCACAAGACGCGTTTATCAACGTTGAATTGACCGAAGATCGCACGCATTCCTCACAAGAGTATGCCAGAATCATTCGTCGCGACTTCCCCGCCCTGTTTCCGGACACCACTTTCTCTCTTGAACTTGGCGGCCTATTAAGCTCCGCACTCAATGGTGGCATGGTTTCGCCCATAGATGTGCAGGTCTCGGGACTCGACCCTCGTGAATCGCTGAAAATCGCAAATCGACTGCTACCGAAAATCAGTGCGTTGGCTGGAGCTGTTGATATGCGAATTCAGCAACGGTTTGATGCTCCTGTTTTAGAAATCAATATGGATCGTCACAAGGTCAGCAACTTCGGCTTAACGCCCGATATCGTCGTGAAAAACCTTGTCAGCGCTGTTTCAAACAGCTCGAGCTACAATCAACAGGTGTGGGTCGATCCGCGCACTGGAATCGATTACCAGCTCGGAGTCCAATACCCCGAGAACACGTTTCTCAACAGAGAGCAGATCTTGTCGATCCCGGTGACGAGCCCCGATCAAGAACGAAGTATAAAATTAAAAAACCTTGTTTGGTTAAGCTCAAGCACCAGCGCTACTGAGATCAACCACAACAACCTTGCCCCGACGATCGACATTTACGTCGATTCACAGGGTCGTGATGTCGGTGGGCTCTCCTCTGCGATTCAAAAGTTGGTCGATGAAGAAAAACTCATTCCCGGCTACAAGGTCGACGTGCGCGGCGAGATTAGCGAGATGAAGCACTCAATGAGTGCATTGGCATTCGGCTTTTTAATGGCGGCATCCTTGATCTATCTGATTCTAGTCGCACAGTTCCGCTCATTTCTTATGCCTGCGATCATTATGACAAATGTGCCAAAAGGAATTGTTGGAGTGATCATTGTCCTCGCGTGCACGAACACTTATTTTAGTATTCAAGCTGCGATTGGTTGCATCTTTGTGATCGGTGTTTCGGTCTCTCACAGTGTTCTTCTTCTCGAATTTATACTCGAAAAAGTGAAGCACTCAGCAACTCGCGAAGATGGAATCATAGAAGCTTCTATGGCTCGTCTCCGACCTATCACCATGACGTCGCTGGCGTCGATTTTGGGACTTTTGCCGATGGCGCTTGGGCTAGGACATGGAGCCGAGGCAAATATCTCGCTCGGTCGCGCTGTGATTGGTGGACAACTGCTTTCGACATTCTTGAACTTTTACCTCCTCCCCTGCCTCTACCACCGAGTCACTGAGAAAGATGCAAAGTCCGGGAGTCAGCTTGCGGCTGCAGGTACAGAGGGTGCTGGCGACACCATGAACTCTGAGCCGCTATCGGAACAAAAAACAGTGACGGCTGCTTAATCAATTCTCTAACGAACGAAAGCTTCATTCCAAAGTGAGCGCTCAACAATTGCCTGGGAAAGCTGTGCCTTTGTTCGGTCGAGCTCATCTAACACTCGACTGAGCTCACGAATAGAGTCCCGTAAGTCGATCATCGAGCCCTGAAATTTTGTGTAACGAGAGCGGGCGATTCCAAACACCTTAAGCGCTAGCTGATTTTCCTTTTCTAAATACGCAAGACGCACGTGCAGCGACTCAATTTGCTCGTCGTATCCTAAATTATCTTGCTCCACTCGTTCCGTCGTTCGCGCAATCACGGCGCGCTGGTAATCATAAAGGGCTTGTGCTTCGTCAACTTTCGATTCGATCCGATCGCCGGTGTAAAGCGGCAGCGTGATCCCGAGTCCGACTCCATAGTTCCATCCTTGATCCACATTTTCACTACGAAAAAACCCACCCTGCGCCTCGAGAAATATTCGCGGCATGTAATCCGCTCGCGCAAATTTTTGTCGCTCTTCAAATTGCTTTAATCTCTCGTTCTCGACTTTGAGAAATGCATTGAACTCAGACGCCGGCTTTATCGCTTTTGCTTCCACCAATAGCTCACTTAGGCCTCGGCACGTGAATTGGTTCTTCTGAAGATTGTCGGCCGGGAGCTGCAAAAGGCGGGCAAGGCGTCTTTGTACGACCACTAATTTAGTTTCAGTTTCAGCGACACGGGTTTCAGTTTCCTCTGTCTGCGAATCGACCAAGTATCGCTCGATGATTGAACGCTGACCCGACTTTACAAACCGATCCGTCTCACGCCCGACCATTTTGGTGAGCTCAACAATTCGCTCCGATGTTGAAACAGTGCTCGTCAAGTACGAGCAGTCCACGTAGACTCGTAGGAGCTCCCGCTGAGCTTCAGACTTTTGCGTTTCAAGTGAGGCCTGCTCCGTCTGCCGACGGGCTTCCTCAGCTGCAATTTCATGATGCGCTCTGCCGAAATCATACACATTTTGTTTAAGGTCAAGTCCCAAACCTTCGCCGATACGAGACGCCGTACCAAGGTTTGCATCGACTCCTGCAACTGAAAATACTCCTGCATTTCCATTGGACCAAAGCCCTTGCGCGGAGATTTGCGGCAGATATTCCGACTGAGCGATTCGAACGCCTGCATCTGCGCCTTTGATTCTCTCTCTAGCCTGACGCATGAGAGGACTGATCTCACCCATTAGAATCAACGCATCCTGCAGTGAAATTGGTTTTGTCGAGGGTGGCTCTGGTGCAGGCCGGGCGTCGATACAGAAAATAGCCACGGCGAATGCAACGGCTGCATGATGACAAATACTATTGCGGAGTTTGATTCTCATACCGGGCTTCCTTGGTGCTCTCCAGCTTCAGAGCTAGACGGCATCTGGTGGTGTCGCGCTTGCGTCGCTTTTGCTTACCTGACGACGAGTATCTCAAAGAGTACCGGTCTAAGAAACAACGTCAACACAGTTGAGAGCAGCTGGCTGCCAATTACCGCGCGACCGAGTGGAATGTACGCCTCTGCGCCATGGCCAACTCCGATCGCCATCGAAACGGTCTTTGAATCTTTACAATCCTGGCTTGCATCTGAAAACTGTTCTAGCGTGATCTATGACATAGATGTATTTCCAATCCAGCCTTCTGACAAAATTGGGCATAGGAGAAAGAGAAACATGAAAATTCTAAAAGTTTTGTCCCTCACGTTATTTTCGGTTCTAATAAACTCACCGTGTTTTGCAAGCAACTCGAGTTTTGCGACGTCATTTAATTGTAGCGAGAAGGACGTTCTTGATACCCCAGTCGATCAGTTTGTCCGAACTGCCGATAATTACGAGTTCACGCGCTTTGATTCATCGGGGAATACTGTAGATAAACTAACTTTTCCTATATCGAGTCTCGATGTCGACGCACTCCCAGGTGGCGGTGGCGCATTTCAGGTAAAGTCGAAAGACAAAAAAGGTAGCGATGGGATCTACGTGGATATCGTAATTTCAGGCCCTGGCTCCCGGATGACTATTAAGACAAAGAATACCTCAGTTGTCATTCCACAGTCCGCTTGTTCAAATTAAGTTCCAAATCAGAACTCGGCGGGACTTATTCAGTCAGGGAGCCCGCCGCCAGGCCCATCCTTATCAGTGCAGATGACTTCAATGTTTCCGCTCTTATCGGCGGTGAGCAAAGTTGGCGAAAATTCGCCCTTTTTTAAATGCGGTGGCCGCCGTCAAAAAAACGATTTTAAGGCCTACGAGAGTTTCTGAATTGGCTTGAGATAAAAGAAATCCTCACTCGGCTGATTATTCCTAAGTGTTCCTAAACAAAAGCCGTCAATTTACTTTCGTGCCGAGTCGAAGCGCGTCGTAAGGATAGATTATATTTCTTTTAGGGCGAACGGGATTGTAAATCACGACTATGATTGAGCGTATTGAGGGCAGTGGACTACTTGCGCCTATTCGGCCAGAAATGATTCCGCGAGTCCTATCATAGAAATCGTAATGAATGGCTCGGCCATTATTCGAAATGTCGGCCCTGGTGACCACCGCTCCAGTCGCAGTACCGAATTTTAGCAATTTCCACGCCTGAATGAAATTGTATAATAATGCCCCGCAAATTACAGACGCGAGGAGCGGAATGACTCCTATTTCGCAATCGGAAGCTAATTGGTTTTGACCTGTGTCAGTCATGTCGTAATGCAACTTAAGCCAAAATACGCATGTGCCGAGCCAAGCGAATGCCAAAACTGAAATCCAGAAAAGGCCGTACGTTGTTAGGTGCACCTTCCTAGGTATTTGCACACTCGACAATTCAGAGGGCATAACAAAATTTTTCAATAAGTCGTCCATGTCGGACCGATCCATATGCGGCGGATGAGCGGCGTGAAATCGTAAAAGCGCGAAACCTAATCCGATCAGCAAGAGAGCGAAAGCAACGGTATTTACCATATAGGCGTAACCAATGCGTATCACGCGGGTTGATTTGATCGAGTTCTTCGGGCGTAGGCCAGCGGGGTTTCAGGTTCTTCGCCTCGAGCGACTTGCTTCAGAACCATCAACAGATAAGTTCGCGGGTCGACGTCATTCTTTTTTGCAGATTCGATGATCGTAAAAAGTGTCGCAGCCGTTTCAGCACCAGTGTGCGTGCCGGAGCCATAGTAATTCTTTCGACCCATCACTGCGTGGCGGATCGTTCGCTCTGCTTCATTGTTTGAAAGCGGAAGACGAGTATCCGTTTTAAATAATGTCAGCCCATCCCATCGCTTCAGCGTGTACTCGATCGCTTTTCTTTTTTGCGATGATGCGCGCGAACGTGGATGCTCTTCGAACAACAGATTACGTAGCTCATCGAGAACCGGCGCGCTTTTTGTTTCACGCAGATGTTTGAGTTCCGTAAAATCTTTTGCCTCTCGCTCGACTGCAAACAGTCTGTCGATCAGATCGAGGACTGGCTTCACCGTTGGATCATGATCCTCGAGAGGTAAAAATTCTCGGCGTGCGTGCGCCCAGCAATACGCGTGCGGCATGCCGGCCTTCAATAAATGATCATCGTAGCTTTTAAATCCGTCGGTTAGAACTGGCCCTTGATAGCCCGATAATTTTTCAACTGCGACAGCTGCCGATCGCGATGGCCTATAAAAATAGTAGGCGCCGTAACGATTCGAGATCGTCCACATGTAGCCATCTTTTTCATTTTTGTTTTGGATCTTCCACGGAGTTTCATCAACGTGAAGTGCGAGATCTGATGGAACTAAATCTTCTTTTAATATTTTTTCCTGGATTGACTCTAGGCTTGCCGCTGCGAGAGCTGCCATCCGAGTGAGAGTCGAGTTTTTCATGCCGCTGAGGCCCAAGCTCTCCATCTCACGCGTTTGTCGCTCGAGCGGCATGTGCGAGATGTATTTATCAGATACAACCGATGCCACGAACTCCGTTGTGTAACTCATGCCGGGCAAAAGATCCGCATCTTCTGTTGATGCGGTGACGATCACATCTTTTTCGACATCCGCAGGCTTTACGCTTTCTCGGAGTTTCATCTTGTGCTTCACGTGCTCTTCTTGCACGTAAGATCTTTCAATGATTTGAATTTTGACCGATCACTAAGGCCCGTGTCGATCCAATCAGTTTCAGCATTTGGATGAGTGACGCCCAAAGTTTTAGCTTCTTCGTTCAATCGTGTTGCTGATGGATAATGCTCGATTGTAACTTTCGGAAGAAGCTTGCCTTTGGCTTTGCCTTTTTCACTTGCGTCGCGAGTCACCGGTGCCGGGAATGCTGCTCTCGAGAACTCCAAAGCTTCAGTTTGACTCTTGTCGCGCTCGCGATCCAAAGCCTCGTCACCCGATCGCTTCTCGGAACTCTTACCAAACAAAGCACGACGAAGCAGCTTCACTTGTTCTTCAAAAACAAACGACGCCTGAGCTTTTTGCAAGCGCTCCATCTCAGCATCTGCGATGATCTTTTCTAATTCTTTATTTCGGCGCACAAGATCTTCAACGAGCGCATGCAAAATGCGCGGATCTTTTTCTTCGCTTAAGATTTTCTTCTCTCGTGCATCCATTAAACAAAGTTCTGGACCTCACCAATCGGTAATGCAAATCGTTCCCGCTGCGTCGAAGAAGTTTTCGGAGATATCGGCGGAGTCGATGCTATCGAACGGTCGACTTGTGGCTTCCTGATAACCGAGCCGTGCAGTATTAACTTTAATTCTTCTTGCGAGATTTCCGATCGTCCAAGCAGTTCTGTTAGCGACATGAACGAGCCTCGCTCAATGCGCTTTGCAATCAACACAAGCCCAGATCCGTCATAAACTAAAAGCTTCATGCGCTTTCTGTTTCTTCCGAAGAACACATAAACGTGACCTTGATCCATCAAAGCACTCATCTGATGCACGCAAAAGCTATGAAGCTTCTCAAACCCACAACGCATGTCGATTGATTCGCGGTAAACAAAAACACGCAGACCCTTACGATCTAAGAACATTTTGAAGCCCTCAAACGCTTTAGGATTTCAAGGCCAGCCTCGATGCCGTCGATTTTTATATGAAAGCCGTCAGGCGTTGTGACTGTCACAGTGGCAATTTTTTGAATTGGAGCAACTTCTACCTTCGCTTCTTTCACTGCTGGTAAAGCTGCCACTGTAACAGTGGCAGCTTTTGATTCGGAAGCAGCGGGAGATTGTTTCACTTCAAGCTGGTGGAACTTCTTTTTCTCGCGACTCCGCCAATGCAGAATTGAAAAGTATGGCACGCCCGTAAGCTTTGCGATTTGCGGAAGCTTCATGCCTGTTAAGAGAAGTTTTTCGACGCGCGTTTTGATCGAGTTAGGCCAAGGCTTTCGTTGAGAACCGACTTCGGCGCGGTACTGAATTGTGATCTGCTTGATTTCTTCGATGAGAACTTTTGAATTATCCATTTGGTGGCGGATAGCCGGCCATTTTGATTTTCGCCGCTAGCCGCGATTTACGCATTGGTTACCTTCATCCAGAGCACTCGCTGATGTCTATCGGTTGCCCCGCCAACGATGTTCCACAATGAATTCCGATTCAGAGCCTAGTGTTTGAAAATTTTCTCGACATAGACGCCTGAATCTTGAGGCGGACATTCTACAATAAGGAATGATTAAAACTATATGCGTCCTGTCTATTCTTGTTTCTCGAGTGACTTCGGCACAACCGGAAGGTCTGGACAAAGTGCAAATCTCAGATACGATTCAAAAGCACATCGGCGAAATCACATCGTGCTACGAACAGGGCGTTCTCACTTTACCGACGCTCAAAGGTCGCGTTTTGCTGAAATTGGTGATTGGTGCTTCTGGTAGAGTGAAAATGTCTTCAATCGGAGAAACATCTATGAACAACAAAGACGTCGAGGGCTGCATTGTGGCGAACAGCAAGGAATGGATTTTTCCGAAGCCGATCGGTAGTGTCGACGTCAAAGTCTCGTACCCTTTCGTGCTCCAGAAGTCTTCTGTGTCAGCATTAAAATAAGCGGCCTTTGATATAGTTCATTCGGGTGATCGCTAATGGGCGTATACGATCGATTTCTCTATTTAGAAAGCCTGGTTTTTGCGACCCTCGACAGTCCCCGAATAAGTGAAACTTGCTACGTTATTGACCTGTGTTGAGGCAAGTGAGTGAACTATTTTAGCTTTAGCTGATAGAGTCCTGCCTCGCCTCGGTCAGAAGGGAATAGCCAATTGACGAATTTTGGTATGAGGTCCACGAAAGCCCCTCCGTCTTGAACAACGTAGAGATATTGAGAACTCGAATCCGTCGGATCAAAGGCACAGTCGGAGGGGCCGATTATCTTATTCTTCGCATCACCTATCCTCACGCGCTTTCGACTTGGATCATAGGTATCAACCGTGTTGTAGGGATGAGTAGTCAGATAAATTTTACCCGTTTCGTCAACTGCAAAGCCATCGCCGGGTGCGCCATTTGCGACAAGTTCGGCCAGCCCGTGTTCCCCATTTGCTTTGATAGGAATCTTAAACAACTGACCGGAACTTGAATTGACCACATAGATGGAGCCAGAAAAGATCCGCAGACCATTCGCTCCTGGAATTCCGGGCAATGAATTTGGCAGTAGCAATTTGTCCTCTAGCCAAACCGAAAGAATTAGATCAGGAGTTAATCTCCAAATCTTTCCTCGGACGCTATCCGCTGCATAGAGGTTGTCAAATGAGTCGAACGCAATCCCATTTATCGCAGCCCCCTTAGGAAATATAAATTTCGTCTTGAAAGTAGAAGTCTCCAGCAGATCAAGGCGTGCAATTAGCGTATCAGGATCAGCCGGCACGCCGTCGACGGCCGACGCAAAAACTAATCCTTTCGAATTTATAGCCAAATTATTTCCTGTTCCAACTATGACACTCTCAGTACCTGATTTTGTGCGCCTCCAGACCGAAGCCCCTTTCGAGCCTCGGCTCGGAGAAATTGACGAAACAAATACGGTCCCCTCCTTATCAAATGCTACATTCTCAAGAAAGCTTCCCTTCTCAAAGCGATGAATCAATTTTGTCTCCACCAGCGTTTCAGGCAGCTTCTCGGGGTATACAATTTTCGAATGCATCATCGCCCCTATGCAGCCGACAATTATGAAGAGGACTAAAATTCCAATCGAACCGTATTTTATAAACTTCAACTTTCCCTCCGTGTTTTCGCTACGAACTCAGTACGTAACTGAAGTTCAACTCTAACAGAAATGATGGTATGATTTAAGTAGGATGAATAATGTGAGGTAGTATGGAAAAACAGACTATTAAGAAAAACAAAGGTGTTATTTGCTCGGATTCGGCACGATCCTTTGCCGATATTCAATCCGGAATAGCGAAACTTTCTGGCAAGTGGACACTTATGATTCTATGGAACTTGTGGGAAAGACCTCTCCGATTCGGAGAACTGAAGAAAAGGTTTCCCACCGTTACGCAACAAATGCTGACATCAACTCTCCGTGAGCTTGAACGAAATCGTCTGGTTATAAGGGAGGTATTTGCAGAGGTGCCGCCGAAAGTGATCTACTCGCTAAGCGTGAGTGGAATAGCGCTTGCGCCAATTTTTGAATCGATTGTGAACTGGAGTGTAGCCTCTGCCAGCAAGTCTATTAACGATACTGCAGAGGCCGCGAAAGGTGATTCGAACAAACTTTCCTAGTGCCAATCCAAGAAACTTAACGGGGTCTCGGCTTCGAAATGAGTGTTACTATGTCCATTTTAGTTGGCGCCCTGCAACAGCGAAGAATATTTCAGTCATGGTCGACGAACTCCAAATTGAGACAAATCCACCGCGGTTGATTTCGGACGCTTCTGAAGCTTTGGTGAAAAAGGTTTCCGAACAGCTCATCGTCTTTAAACAATCAGTTCCATTGGGAAGTACATAACGCCGTTGCTTTGCTGCTCGCCTTTGGAAATGAAGCCCAGGCTTTCGTAAAACGGCAGTCCGAAGCGCGATGAATTCACCGTGAACTTTCCACTCACTGGATCGCCCGCCAATTTCCTTGCAGCCAACCATAGTTTTTTCCCATGACCCAGGCGCTGAAATTCTGGAAGGATATGTAGATGGTACAGGTGCGACTTATTTTGCACGCCGACCGTACCGACGATTCTTTCGTTTTCGTCTTGAAGGACCTGGTAAACAAAATCGTTAAGGCGCGTTCGCATTTTTTCCAGCGAGTGCGATTCCAAATAAGCGTTTTTCCCCTCTTGAGAAAATTCGGCCAGTATGGACATTTCCGAACACCGTAAGATTAGATTGGTGATCGAATTCAAATCGTGATCGTTTGCCAGGCGAATCGTGAAGCTCTGCATGGACCTCCCTACTACTAACTTATTCGTCATAGATGCGACGTCAATTGAATAGCGAATCAACGTTTCAAGATACAATGCAATCACGAACTGCTCCGGAACCTAATTTTCTTACTAAATTTGGTAAGACTTACTGAATCGAATCAGTTTCCAGAGCTTTTGAGGATTGATCTTCTATAATCCTATGTGCGCTATCCCGCTTGACCTTAATCAAATCCAAAACTTCTTGAACTGAACACGTTAGACAACGAGAGGATACGTTTGCTGCCCAAACTTCTTCGATCGCGTAGCCGCCGGTGAGCGCGCGATCGCAAGAAAATGACCCGGAAAGGGATGAAAGCTTACCATCAAGACGATAAAACGGATCGGGACAACTAGCGTGCCAAACGGTGTCTGGAGCGCCGTGCGAGGCCTCATGTATCAGAGTCGCTAGCCGGAGCATGCGATTGGCTTTCACATATGCTTCCCCAATCAAAACTCGGCCCATGGAATAATTAGCAAGAATTTCTGGCGAAGATTCGACATATTCGAATG
>JAYVND010000398.1:0-5089 GCA_043758635.1 Bdellovibrionales bacterium | reverse complement strand
AATGCCTTCGAGATTCTTTTGGATCAGCTCGTCGAGTTCATCTGACACAAACCGGATATGTATGGGGGACTTCAAATCCTGAATCGTTGAGACGCTCGGAGTTGGCTTGTGTCCTCTAGCCGCGGAGAGAAGAGAGACATAGTAGCCAAGCGATTGATACCGGTAGGACTTGCAAAGGTTATAGACCTTTACGTTTCGGCATTTGCGGTATTCATCTTTCGTGAGATAGTCGCGTGCCGAAAGCACTTCAACTCCGGGAACGCTGATCGTCCAATCATCGGGGCGGTCTAAAATAATCAAATGTCTCACGTAGGCCTCTTATTTTTGATACGACGATTTTGAATTTCAAGTTGTGGATCTTCAGGTTCGATGATGAGCAGATTTGCATCATAGCTCACGATTCCCAGAAGGATTGAGGAAACCACTCGGTGGGTGTCGACCCAGTAATAATGACTGCCGGCGAACGGGTTAAGATGGAATGGGTCCGCCACCATGATATTCTTCATGCCTTTGTCATACCCGGATAGAATTGCGAAGTGACCCGAGGGTTCTCCCGCAATGCTATTGTACTCATTGGTCTCGCCGATCTCTCGGGCCGACCGGTAAAGATAGGTCGCACTCAAGCCCGTGATGATCGGCTGATCTTTCTCAATATAACTCTGCAAAAGCTGCGGAGTCAGGTCCTCGAATTTTATTTCGCCACCAAGTTCTAAGAACTCGATGTATGCATCACTCGCCAGGCGCAGTTTTTTATTCCGTTTTACAGCTTTTTGCGCGGCTAGGTATCGCTTGAGATCAATCTGGGGCGAGTGAAACCAGGTTGGGTCAAAGATATGCAAGTTGTAAGTGTAAATACGAGCTTTGTAGCCGCGGCGAAGTGCATGGAGACCTAAGACGACCGCGAGTGTGCCGCCGTCTTCGAGGTAAGGAATCTCATTGACGAGTTTGGGCAGGGAGATTTTGTCTCCGTAATACCGATAAACGGCATGCAGGCACGTCGGGCCACATGTGGTCTCGGTTGGTTGCGGAAGTATAGCGATGTCGAGAACCTTCTTCATATCTCACTTTTGCCAAATGGATTCGCGCTGCATTGAACTTTAGATAATTCTTTAGATAATTCTTTGGGCAATCCTTTGGACGATTTATTTTGCGGTAGTTTCTGCGGAGATTGAAGCAGTTTTGCAACTTTTTGCGCGCCGATTTCAATTGGCTCGACCTGGGTGACGTGAGAAGACAAGCCTTATGTATGAATTGATCTTGCTCTTCACAAGTATTCTTGCTGGCGTTCTGGGCTCTCTCCTGGGAATCGGCGGCGGAATTATTATTGTCCCAGTTCTGACGTTAGTTTTCCATGTCGACATCCGCTATGCGATTGCGGCGAGCTTGATTTCGATTGTCGCGACTTCTTCGGGAGCAGCAGCTAGTTTTTTAAGGGACCATCTAACGAACCTGCGGTTGGCGGTTCTCCTTGAAGTGGGAACAGTTTCGGGGGCGATCGTCGGCTTTTTGGCTGCAAGTTATATTCGTTCATCGTGGCTCTTTTTACTCTTCGGAGTTTTTCTACTCTTCTCTGCGTTTATGATGCTTCGAAAGCGCGAAGAAAGTCTATCGTCAGTTGATCACCCGTGGTCGAAAACGCTGAAGCTTGCCAGCAATTTTCCGAATGAAGTCGGGGGGCGCACCCATTACATGGTCGATCGTGTGCCAATCGGATTGGCTCTCATGTTCATTGCAGGGATGATGTCGGCGCTTCTCGGAATTGGCTCCGGTATATTAAAAGTGCTCGCGATGGATGGAGCAATGAAGCTCCCGATGAAAGTTTCATCTGCAACATCGAACTTCATGATCGGTGTAACGGCAACTGCGAGTGCCGGAGCTTACTTAATTGAGGGCAACGTGCGGCCCGAAATTGCAGCGCCGGTTGCCGTTGGAATTATTATTGGCTCTTACTTCGGAGCCCGCTGGATGCTAAGAATTCCTTCATCGGTTATTCGAAAGATCTTCGTGGTGGTGCTCTCGATTGTTTCGATTCAAATGATTATAAAGGGTTTCCACACTCTGTAGAATCTAACCTGGGAAATGATTTCTTATGAAAAGTGACGATGAACTTTTGAAGCTTGAGCTCTTGATCGCAAAACTTTTACGCTACGGAGTGCTCGTTGCCGGTGCGCTGCTCTTGGTCGGCTGGTGTGCAAATTTAAATTTTACCAGCAATCCGCTTGCGGAATTTTCTACCTACCATCGAGAATCACTCTCCGTTTCGGTGAAATCCGCTTGGTCGCACGGTGACTGGGCAATCATCATAGCTTACTCAGGACTTGTCACGCTCATTTCGCTTCCATTTCTTCGTGTTATAATGACCGCGGTGTTATTTTATAAACAGCATGAATATGTCCTAGCTGGAGTGGCGACATTTGTTTGTCTCGCTCTCATCGGAAGCGCGCTTCTTGGATTTGATATTTAAGTTGAATGCTGTGAGTTGAAAAAAATGGATCAAAATTCAGCGTCCTGCTGAGTTCAACTGGAGATTGAAATGGAATTTCGTAAACTTCTTGGTTCTGGGTTGAATGTTCCCGCACTCACTTTCGGAACGGCGACGTTTGGCGGTGGAAACGAATTTTTTAAAATGTGGGGTGACACCGGAGTAAAAGAAGCCACTCGCATGGTGGATCTCTGCCTCGAGCACGGCGTAAACTTTTTCGATACGGCCAACTTATACTCCGATGGTATTTCTGAAGAGATTTTAGGACAGGCTTTAAAGGGGCGCACCGCGCGCTCGATGATCTCGACGAAGGCGACATTTCCGATGGGTACGGGCCCGAACGACTGGGGTTCCTCTCGACACTTTATCACTCAAGCATGCGAAAACAGTTTGCGTCGACTCGGCACCGATCACATTGATTTGTATTACATGCATGGTTTTGATGCGACGACGCCAATTGACGAGACCTTGAAGGCGCTCGACAATCTGGTGACTTCGGGAAAGGTGCGGGCCATCGGTTGTTCAAATTTTTCGGGTTGGCATTTAATGAAATCACTTTCGATCTCCGAGCGTTACGGCTGGTCTAAGTATGTTGCTCATCAAGTCTATTACTCACTTGTTGGACGTGAGCTTGAGTGGGAGCTGATGCCGCTGGCACTCGATCAGAAAGTTTCTTCAATTGTGTGGAGCCCTCTTGCGGGTGGCTCGCTGTCTGGAAAAATTCGACGAGGTCAGCCCGCTCAAGACGGCTCTCGTGCTTCGAAGATGGACTTCGTTGTGAGCTCAAAATCTGAGTCGCTTTTGAGAGTGGTAGATGCGCTTTATTCGATCGCGGAAGAGATTGGCAAATCTGTTCCTCAGGTTGCTCTAAACTGGGTTCTCCAGCGGCCATCGGTGAGTTCAATTGTGATCGGAGCGCGAAATGAAGAGCAGCTGTTGCAAAATTTTGGAGCGGTCGGATGGAGTCTCAGTGCCGAACATGTTGCAAAATTGGACGCGGTGAGCGGCTCTAAGCCGGTTTACCCATACTGGCATCAAAGTTCGTTCCCACAACTGCGGTCTACGCTCGGGTTGAATCACTTTGAAGAAAAATCAACTCCACTTTGATCCCGGATCAACAGACGTTATGGACAAGCAAGATCCTTAGCGGTGGATCAAATCCTTGAAAGTTGGACAATAGAAATCGTTCGCCGCTCCCCAAGTGGGAATGCACGCCGTTATATGCCACTCGGGGTTTAGCTTTCGGAGTTTTAAGGTGGTCCTGCAATTGCTTATGCACTCACCCGTTGCCGAATCCAATTCATGGCTTTGGAAGAGATGGGAAATTAAATGAACTCTGTGAAAGTTGAACGAACTGCGAAATGTCTGCAAGCGGTTGCATTGATCTATGTGCTTCAAGCTCTTTATTTTAACCTTAAGCTCGTCGCCCTCGGTTCGAGCTTTTCGCGCATGGCAGAGGGTTCAGACGCCGGTTTCACAGGGCCAGCACTGATTTCGATTGCGACGGCCACAGCCCTTTCCGTTGGAGCTTTCGTTGTGAGTCGAGAACTTAAAGCTGGAAAAGGATGGGCGTGGATCGCCGGGCTCTCGATCTGCCTATTTACGCTCCCTACATTCTGTTTACCCGCTTCAATATTGGGACTTCTGACTTTACTCGACAGAGATGTACGTGAACCCTATCTATCGACTTTCGAGTTTAAATTTTAATTTGTGCTAAATACTGGCAACACAACACGCCTGCTGCTAGCTCTGACGCGGGCTCTGGCTCCGACTCCGATTGACTAGGCTCGCTGATCTCAATGAGAGAATGCGAGCATTTTTAATTTTCTTGCCAATCCACTTGCCAATCCCTTGCCAAACAAACTGGCATCAGGAACGGTGAGCGATCGGCGAAAATATTCGCTTAAATTGCAAGGGCAACTCCGTTCATTGGTAAATCGAGCTCGGGTTTTGGCTGCGATCCTGCGCCGCCAATTAAATAACGCCAAGTCGGAAGAATTGGAACTGGATATGATTGAACTCCCAATGGAAGATTTCTTGAATCGCGTTGTCACAAGTGAAGAGCGTGTCCAATTTAGCCAGGTAGACCCGTATGGGCACTTGAATGCGAGTCGGTACTCAGAGTTTATAATTAATCATCGCATCACGGCAGTTGAAGATCAGCTGCAGGTGATAACATTGGACGTGATGAAAAATCACGGGGTCGGATTTTACGTTTCGCGTTTGGATCTTCGATATCGCTCGCCAAGTTTTTTAGGTGAAAAACTCGAAATCTCCTCCTGGGTTCATCAGTTGAGAACGAATGGATTTGATCTGCACATGGTCGTGAGTGGCAGCGCAGACCGAAATATTCGGGCGACGGCACTCATCGAGATACAGTGTGTTGATGTGAAGTCTGGCGGCATCACGTCTTGTCCCGAGAAATTAACTTCGCGGGCAGAAGAGAATGTCTTGGCACTGCGACCTTTGAGTTCAGATTATCTGAAAACATTGATAGGCACTGCACGGTTTAAATGACGGCTGCAGTTGCAGTTGCAGTTGCAGCTGTAACTGCAGCCGTCACGTCAGATTGTTCTATTCTACAATCGAACCTCAGCAAAGCAACGA
>JAYVND010000397.1:0-1541 GCA_043758635.1 Bdellovibrionales bacterium | reverse complement strand
CGCGCGCTCAAGACTTACGCGGAGAGAAAGGTCAGTTATGCCATCAGCGATTCTCGATCATATCGAGCAGATTCAGGCAAAGGTTGAGCTGATGCACTTAAGTGCAAGGAGTCATGCATTGCTTGTGAATGGTCCCGCGGGTTTTGGTAAGACGCAAGCGGTGACAGAGGCATTGGAAAAAGCGGGGCTCCCTCATTCGAGGCTGGGGTCTTATTCAACGCCATTGCAACTATTTAACTTTCTTCATGCAAATCAGGGGATTGTCGTCCTCGACGACGTTGCGGGGCTTTTCTACGATCGCGAGGCAATGGCGATTTTAAAAGCTGCGACTTGGTCCGCTCCCAATGGAAGAATGATCGGCTGGGGCTCGGCGACATCCAAAGCAGATGTTGAAAGTTTTGAGTGGCGTGGAAAGGCCATCGTGATTTCTAATTCTTTCCCAATGACTGCGGATGCTGCTGCTGTGAAATCGAGAAGCCTTCACCACAATTTTCAGATTTCGGTGACCACTGCAAAGCAACTCATTCGAGCCGCAGCGGCCGATGCCAAGTGGTTTAAGAACACCGACATCTCCAAAGAAGTCGCTGGATTTTTATGCGAGAATTTAAATGAGAGCAATCTCTCTGAAATCAGCTACCGGACTTTGCACATTGGCTACGATGCCGCTGAAAGTCGACCTAAGCAATGGCGAGAGCTTCTTGGATCGATGATTCAAATTGAAAAACCAAAGCGCGACGCAGTAGAAGCTGCGAGCGAGCTTGCGGTAAGTGGGCTCTCCGTTGAAGAGCAAGCCGAAGCTTTCGAGGAGATGACGGGCCTAAAGCGACGCTCATTTTTCATTTACCGTGGACGCCTCGGGCTTAAAAAATAAGAGCGAGCTCACCCGCAGGTCTGATAGGTGTGAGGTCCGGTCGATAGTGAGCCGAATAAGGAGCAACGCACTCATTCGGAACTACGCTTATGCCGGAAAACAGAGAAAGACGTTGGCAATAATTCCGATTGAAACTTCATTTCTATGTACATTAGATCCTGTTAAATTCCATTTTCGATCGAAAGTCATCGCACGTGCCTTTCGGCGATGGGCGTTTGCCAAGCAGCCTGAACTTGCACGCAGTTGCGACTCCACAGATTACAATCATCAGAGCTGATTTTTCAGAAAAAGCTTAGCAAATTCGAAGCCCTGATCATAAACGTCGGCCGTCAAAGCAAAGCTAGTTGATTCACCTAAAACCCAAACTCCCCCAGAACCTTCAAGTGCCATCACGCTCGAGAAATAATCCTGAATGCCCGAATTGACGTGCGGGAAGTATGGCCATTGCTTTCTAGCGAGCACTTCTTGAACAGATCCTCCAAGCTTTCGGAAGTCGTCTGAAATATTAGATAGAATCTTGTCGTCACTGCTGCCTTCTGAAGCGTAAGCATAGACGGCATACACGTTCGAATTCGTATAAGGTTTTACGATTACCACCGGATGATCTGCAACTCCCTCTACCGCAAACGGTGAAACGCCTCCAGACCCCGTACGTCTCTCATCGAGTAAA
>JAYVND010000396.1:0-5118 GCA_043758635.1 Bdellovibrionales bacterium | reverse complement strand
GTCATCTTGAACTTCAAGCAGTTATCGCACCCGACGACTCGCTCGGAATCCTGAGAGCGTACGGAGCGAGCCTTCGAAAATGACGCGAGACGAGAATTAAGCTTTTAATCCCTTCTGTACAAACCACTCTCGACACCACCCATCTTTCGATGAAGCTGGTGACAAATTGCCCGGCACGGTCGTTGCTTTCAATACATTTTCTAACGGTTCAAAACGATCAATGGGCGCAAAAGTCCATGCACGACTTTAGGGGGTTTCTATGAAGATATTTTTAGCAGCAATTTTTCTCGCACTCGGAATGGGAAGCGTTGCAAACGCAGGAGCTTGGTACGGCGAAGGTCCGTACTTTCGTTGTAACCCCGATGTTGCACAAGCGGTTTACCGAGGAGAGTTCAGCAGTGGCTACGAACATTTCCAAAGGTACGGTCAATTTGAAAACCGTGTGACTGATGGAAACTGCAACGGTGCGAACGGAGGCGGCGGATGGAATCCAACTCCTCCTCGCAGTGGTGGAAATGGAGGTTGGCATCCAACTCCTCCACGCAATGGTGGTAACGGAGGTTTGCATCCAACTCCTCCACGCGGTGGCGGGGCAGGCTGGCACCCGGGTGACGTCCCTCCGCCGTGGTTTAACGAGAATGAATATCTCCGTTGCTACCCAGATGTGCGACGCGCAGTTCGGAATGGAGAGTTCTTGAGTGGCTGGCAACATTATCAGCTACATGGCTACTACGAGAACCGCCCTTTGAGCTGCCGATAGTCACCGACGCCCGTCAGTTTGCGCGAGGCTTCTTTGCTCGCGCAAGTTTAAGACGAGACATGATTTGATCAATCAGGCTGTTTTCCACTGCCTCGTGACAACAGACTTTCTAGTTGTTTTGCGCTCAATAAAAACGACGCCTCGAGAGCTTCCAGGAGAGGCTCAACTGCACCTTTTAACAAAGCCACAGTCTCGATCTCCGCGGCTAATTTTTCAACTTGCTCAGCACCGAGATAACCGCTCGCAGATTTCATCTGGTGGGCTTCGGCTACTATCTTTTCGAATTTCCCCAATTGCAAATTAGATTTCATCGTCTGAATGGCCTTGGGTATCGTGTCGAGATAGATCGTCGCTATTTCACGAAAAAGAGAGTCATCACCGGATTCATTTAAGCCCCGGAGCGAGTCGATTTTTGACATATCTATGAGCTGGGATTCAGGCCGAAGTGCTGCATCGACGACGACTTGGCTCGGAACAGCCGACAATTTCGTAAGCCACTTTCGAAGCACAAGAAATAACTCAGGCGCAGCAACGGGTTTAGACACATAATCATTCATGCCCGCTTCAATGCATCGCTCGCGATCGCCTCTCATTGCGTTGGCGGTCATTGCGATAATCGGGATATTGCTTTGTCCCATCGATTGGCTTGCCCTTATTTTCCGAGTTGCTTCAAGACCGTCCATCTCAGGCATCTGACAGTCCATCAGAACTAAATCGTAGGAAATGAGGCGGATTGCATCTAGGACTTCATAGCCGTTTGCAACGGCATCGGCGCGTAGTCCCATGTTCTCGAGATACCGCAGGGCAATTTTCTGATTGATAACATTGTCCTCGGCAATAAGCACTCGCATCGGCCGCGAAAGGAGATCTTTAAACGTGCCTACCGCTCCGGCAGCTTCTTCGACCGGCTTCTCAGCAGGTTTGAGAATGACCGTGAAGAAGAATGTCGAACCGAGGTCCTCTTCGGTGGTCACACCTATGCTTCCCTTCATCTGCTCAACCAGATGCTTTGAGATTGCGAGTCCTAAACCGGTTCCTCCAAATCGGCGAGAGGTCGAAGAGTCGGCCTGAGAGAATGCCGTAAACATACGATTTAGTGATTCGGTAGGAATTCCCATTCCAGTATCAATCACTTCAAAGCGAACCAATTGCCGGTCTTCGTCCTCACTCACCCTGAGCGTGACGCTTCCTTTTGATGTAAACTTAATCGCATTACTTAACAAATTGTTTAAAATCTGCATCAGGCGCCCAGAATCACCGTTATAAAAGCGGCGGATTGTCTGAGGGCAATCGACCGTAAATTTCAAACCCTTTTTTTCGGCTTGAATACTGAATGAGCGCTTAAGATTGTGCAATACCTTGGAGAGATCGAAATCAATATTTTCGAACTCTAATTTACCTGCTTCGATTTTTGAAAAATCTAAGATGTCGTTAACAACGATGAGCAGAGAGTCGGCTGATGCACGAACTGCTTCCGCGAATTCACGCTGCTCTCCTTGAAGCGAAGTATCTAGGAGAAGACTCACCATGCCCAGCACGCCGTTGATTGGTGTTCGGATCTCGTGGCTCATATTTGCAAGAAACTGTGACTTGGTCCTCGATGCGTGCATCGCGGCACGCTCACTTAACAATGATTCGGCTTTCTCCCGCTCGGCGTTCTGCTTTGCCGAGACATCGATCACGATGGCCAGTCCACCTTCCATGCTTTCGTCGTTGATCGTGGCACCACTAATGATGATTGGAATTCGCACACCGTCTTTGCGCACGTATTCTTTCTCGTAAGGCTCGCAATATCCCTTTGCGATTGTTTCCCTCACCGCTTTTTCATCGGCTTGCGCATACTCAGGGGGGGTGAGTAACTTCCAATCTATCTTTCCTTGTGCAAGCTCGTCTTTTGTGTAACCAATCATCTCAAGAAAGGCGCTATTGGCGTCGGTGATTGCGCCATTTTTATCCCAAAAAAGCATTCCGAACATTTTCGATTCGCAAACTTTTTTAAATTTCGCCTCGCTCGTCGCAATCGATTTTTCAGCACGTCGTTGTTCAGTGATATCAATTGAAAGTGCCACGAGACTTTTGACAACCCCATTCTCTATCCGAAGAGGCGTTGTGACCGTCATCACCCAGTTCTCACCGTTTTGAACTTCGGTGTTAACAGTTTCGCCTTGGAACGAGCGACGAAGTGCCGACAAACGTTCCGGCTGATCTTGATGCCGCTGGAAACAGGATTGGCCTACCAGGACGCCTGGCTTTAGCCCGAGACTGGTCAGGTAACGTCCATCTGAGTAAGTGTAAATTCCATCGGAGTCGATCTCGGTCAGCGCGACTGGCGCATTTTTAAGGACGGCCTCAAGCCTCGCGGCCAAATCGGTGATGTGCCGCTTGCTCTCTTGGAGCGCCGTCTCCATTTTCGTTTTCTCGGTAATATCATTTGAGATAGCAACCATGCCGTCGGGAGCTCCCTGCTGATCGAACAGAGGCTCGTAGGAGGTTTCCACAACCCGGTCGCCGAAGTGAGTGATCGCTTTGAAACTCTCGCCCGCCAGAGCACGCTTGACCCAGTCGACAGACTCCACACCTCTGTCGGCAGAGTTCAGCATATCCCAGCCGACGGTCTCTCCAGGCTTAAGCCCTAATGTCGCAAGCCCTTTACCTTCGGATAACGTCACGACTCCATCTTTGTCCGTCGCCCAGAGAATCATCGGCACAGAAGACAGGAATTGAGCGAGTTTGTTCTCTGCGACTGCCGCCTTCACAATCGCGGCCTTTTGAAGCTGAATATCGGTGCCCGTACCAAACCAGTTGATAATTTTTTGAGACGAGTCACGCACTGGCATCACTCGCGTGAGAAACCACCGAAAGGTTCCATCCGCTCCTCGTAAAGGAAATTCCATTTCGAAAGGGATTCCATCTTTGAGGCAACTTTGCCATTTTTCGATGACATGCGGGAGCACCGATGGATCATACACGACGGTCCATCCCCAGCCCTCCATATCGAGAGGTGTCGTTCCGGTGTAATCCCACCAGCGCTTGTTGTACCAAAAGTTAGCGCCGTCCGGGTGCGCAATCCAAGCTAAGTTGGGAATTGCTTCGGCCAGGAGGCGAAAGCTCTCGAGGTCGACGAGGTTTGCCTGAACAGATGGAGCCATGATTTCGTGAGGCTGACTTTGACCTTGTCCACTCTTTTCATCCGACACGACTTGATCCAATCTCAAAGTGATGTTTTTCGACATCAGGCGACTG
Organism: Bdellovibrionales bacterium; assembly: GCA_043758635.1. Classification (GTDB taxonomy): domain Bacteria; phylum Bdellovibrionota; class Bdellovibrionia; order Bdellovibrionales; family JAMPXM01; genus JAYVND01. Next base: position 1,115 of record JAYVND010000396.1, on the reverse strand, counting down.
CTATTTCCAAAAATCATTCGAAGATAGTTCAGGAAAACGGTAACACGACCAGAAGTTAACACAAAATATGAAAATGACTCGCCTGAGGAATATTAAGTGCACTGAATCTATGCCCCCGCGAAAGTTTAACGGACGATCAAAAGATAAAATTTTGCAAGCTGCAGCAACTGAGCGACCTATTCGAAGGGAATTATGACTGATCGAATGAACTGATCCGATTGCAGTTTTCGCAGTCAACATTCGCAATCGCAATCACAGGTTCGCTGCGATGCCCAAGGTCTAGGAGACGTCCAATCATGAATGAAATCTCTCTGCGCTTGAAGCGGAATCACCCTGGCTTGTCGACACGGTGTTTAGTTTCGCAAATCATAAACAAGCATTTCGAAAACTCCATTGAGACCAATGCTTGCCACTATCATGCTTTTTGCTGGGTATCATTTTGCATTTAGGCCTTATCCAATCTTCTATTAAAACCGATCCACTATCGACTGAGATTGTTTACTTAAAATTTGGAGTTTCATGTTGAATAGATTGAGCTTACGCAAAAAACTTTTTTCATTAAGCGCATTTTTTTTAGTTTTTTCGTTCGCGATCGGTGGGGTGTCTTATCTTGAACTCTCAGAAGTTGTAGGCGACTACGACAAAGTTGCGGATATTAGCGTGCCGAAACAACGACTCGCTTTTGAAATGTTCCTTTCTTTTCGTCAACTTCGCATCGACATCAGAACTCTCGGTCTGCGCGGACTCGCAAATGTCGATGCAGAAAAATCTGTCGAATTAGTGAAAAAAGATATCTCTGAATTCGACGGACTCCTGAAGAAGTTCGAAAGCTATCCGCTCGCCGATGGTCAGCTCAAATATATTGTGAAGATGAAGGATAGGTGGGCTGATTTCAAATTGCTAGGTGCTGAAATTCTGGAACTCGAAAATCAATCTTCCCCGCAAGCGCAGAGTGAGCTGACATCGATCTTTCTTCGGAGATGTCCCGAAAAGGCCGAGGCATTTAAAACCGACATGGGTGAACTTGTTGGATTTTTAAACCAGATGCTTGAAAGAAGGGTTTTTAAGGCTCGCGTCGCTGCGAGATTGAGCGTTCAAATTATTTGTTCGATGCT
>JAYVND010000395.1:0-1549 GCA_043758635.1 Bdellovibrionales bacterium | reverse complement strand
AGGCTCCAGATCGACTTCGGCTCCGCTCAATAAAATACGGCACACCTGCAAAGAGCCTCAGGTACAAAATATACGAGCCGCTGCTAACGGTGCCGTAGGCTGATCCCACAGTTCGGAAGGGGCGTGTGGTCTGCGTATGGCTAACAAGCATAAAACGCTCGGTCGAATTTCCTTTAAGCATTACGATTCTCCTCTCTGATTGTTTTCTTCGATTCCAATTGTTCAAACCTATTCCAGTCGAGATCTTGCGTTTTTGAAGTGCCAAACATGAACTTGCAGATTTTCACTAACATTGCCTTCATGCCGCGACTCCCTGATTCAATTTTTGAAAAATGCCGTGGATCCTTGAAACTGCTCTGTCGATCAACTCATCTGCACCGTCCCAGGACATACCCATGCCGTCTGCAACGCGCGCAATTGGCTGGGGGTATACGAAGCGCAGCAAGATCGCTCGCTGCTCCAGTGGGCTCAACTGCAACAGCGCCCTCTCGAACTCGTGCATATATGCTGCGCCAGAAATTTGAATTGGAGATGCAGTCTCCTCCGCTAGCTCTTTCGCACTTCGTTTTCCGATCATTTCGCTCCAGTTCATTTCATGTAACTCCCGTTGAGGTCTGCACGATAAATTTCGAGAATCATCTGCTCGGGACTTAGCTTTTTGGCCGGCAAATTTGCAGACCCTCCTATAAGGTAAGCAACGACTGTAGTATCCAAGCTAAGGAAGGCTTTGATTTTATTCAGAGAAATAGTATTTGTTTGGGTGACCGTTGCGCGACGGATTTTGAGTTTTTTTGCGATTACGTGATGAGGCATTCCGAGGAAATAAACTCCTCGAATGACGATACGTTGCTGCTCAGTCAGACTTCGTATTGCACTATGAATCCTGTCATGCACATTCTCTGGAACTGAGGACTCATCGGACCAAATATCTTGTGTGAATTCCTCGTTGAGTCGATAGTCGTAGTCATCGAGAAGAGTCTCGTTGCGTGACATTTCGCAATCAACGGTAGTTAAAAGGTAGAGTTCCCAGGTTGCAGGCGCCCAGTTCATTGAAATTTTCCTAAGATCGTGATCCGACAGCTCTGCTCCGTCTTTTCCGATCCAAGGTTTAGAGTTATGTAAACTATTTTTAACTACTATTTCAGATGCTTCACCCACTGATTACTCCCTGTTTTAAACGCGCCGACTGTCGGCGGATGAATTACAGGCAGAGCAATGAGTGCCATCCCAAAAAGCGAACTGTTGCCAAGATCGAGATTTTCTAGTGCATTGGATTTACTGTATTTTCTGGCGGTCGGTTCATTTCGCAACCGTAGCGTTGATGCTATGGTGATGCGCTGATGCTCTACTTCTCTTGCGACAGCGAGCCGAAATTCTAAAAGTTGAGTGCCATGCCAGATAACGCACGCGTGTTCGAAAAGTGTCTTCGAGCGCAGTCCATTAAAGAGGCGAAATTATGTTCGACTTTTTTGTCCAGGCTTAGTTGCCGCATCCGAACACCGGCATAAAATATTCCAAATCGTTGTACCGTCGATCCCGGCCATTATAA
>JAYVND010000394.1:0-1553 GCA_043758635.1 Bdellovibrionales bacterium | reverse complement strand
ACTGGTTGTACCACGCCGAAGTCTTACGGATCTCCTCCGTGCTCTCAAGATCCTTTAAATACTGATCAGTCAGAATTTTGCGAGTCTCGGCGAGCGAGATCACCACATCGACCTCCAGATCATGAATCAAGCTACGACGATTCATGTTGCTGGTTCCGATGATCGCCCAGTCGTCAATCACGATACTTTTTGCGTGCAAAAAGCGCGGGAGGTATTCGTAGATTTTAACGTTTTTCTCAATCAGCGGTCGATAGAAGGCGTGCGCGATCCACGGCATAAAAAACACATCGCTCTTGCGGGGGACCAAAATGCGAACGTCGACGCCACCTTTGCTTGCGCGGGCGAGTGCTCGCAAGATCGTCGCCGTTGGTGCAAGGTAAGGTGTTGTGAGCCAAATTCGAGATTTTGCATTTGTGATACGGTCAAGGAGGTCATTGGTGATCTTTCGCCTTAGGCGAAGGGTATAGTTAAGCCGAACGAGCTCAGTGCCTTTCACCTTTGCGGCAATTAACGGATTGACGACAAGCCTCTTGAGGATCTGATCACGAATACGTTGTTTGCCCGCAAGTGCATGCGCGCGAACCCACGCATACTCAAAAGCCACTTCTAGATCCCGAATCCCGGGGCCTTCCACTCTCGCCGCCGTGTCGCGCCAAGAGTTGGGGCCGGCATGCGCACGGCAGTGAGTGGCCGAGACATTCATGCTGCCCACCCATGCAATCTTTCGATCAACGATGCAGAGCTTTCGATGAGTGCGACGATTGAGTCTCCAAAAAAACTTACGCCGTTCATCGTGCGTGGACCGGCGGAAACCTCCGGACCATAACCACTTTGCCATGGATGAGATTTTGTAAATCGGATGAAAAATTCGCACGCGCACGCCACGATCAAAAAGTCGCAAGCTTTGTCTTTCAATCCAAGGTAGCGAGCCCACGCCATCAACCAAAACACGAACTTTCACTCCTCGAACCACTGCACTCGCCAGCGCATCCGCAATAAGTGTTCCCACCTCGTCGTTGCTGAATATATAGACTTCAAAATCCACGGTGGCCTGAGCGTGATTGATAGAATCCGTCAACTCTTTGAAATAATCATCACCGTCAAAAACGAGACGTTCGGCTGTCCAGTGTGCAGGTATGCCAGTGCCATCCTGCAATGGCGGCTGATCTTGAGCATTTAGGTTTGGTTCATCTAAATCTTTTTCGTTCATAAATATTTGACTCCCGATGACGAACCGGATCGCTCTTCCATAATAGTATCTGCCTTAATACTAGTCTTAAAACTAAAACTACGATGGTTTTCAAATAGATCTGGGAAAGAGATCCACGCGGTGTTTCCAATGCTCGGGAATTCGTTCATCCATGATTTTTTTAAGAGTCGCCGTCGTATACCGAGCGGAAGCGTGGATAAGAACCAGCTTCTCGCACTTAAGAGTGTCCAGGCGTGGGATGACCTCGTCCAGATGGATATGTCCCCACTGGCGCGCGTTTTCGACCGACTTTGCTTTGTCCCAGTAGGTGACTTCCATTACAATCACCCGACTTTTGCGGACA
>JAYVND010000393.1:0-1554 GCA_043758635.1 Bdellovibrionales bacterium | reverse complement strand
CTGCGAACAACGACTGCGAACAACGACTGCGAACAACGACTGCGAACAACGACTGCGAACAACGACTGCGAACAAATTTAACGGATAACGACTGCGATCAGCACTCGATTTCAAATTCGCTATGCTTCCATGCCCCGTACAAAACGAGTGAGCAAACTATCGGGCTGATTCTCTAATTCTTTTTTGGTCCCAATTGCCGCTACAACTCCACCGCGAATAAGGGCGATCCGATCACAAACCGCAAATGCACTCGGCATGTCATGAGTGACAAAAATTCCACTCACACCGCGCTGTTTAAGGCGCATGATCATCTCTTGAATCCGAATTGTATTGTATGGGTCGAGTCCAGCAGTCGGTTCATCATATAGCACGACACTCGGCTCCAGGATGATCGAACGAGCCAGGCCCACTCGTTTCTGCATTCCACCAGAGAGATTGGCAGGATACACGTCTTCATTTCCACTTAACCCGAATTCCGCGAGCAACTCTTGAATTCTTGCCCTGATTTGATCTTCGGTCATTGAGGTGTGTTCACGAAGTGGGTAAGCCAAATTATCAAAAACAGTCATTGAATCAAAGAGCGCGCCGTTTTGAAAAACGTAGGCCACTTTTCGGCGGATTGCGATGAGATCAGCTTCGTGCATCTTAGAAATATTAACGCCATCTACAAGGACTTGCCCTTGATCGGGTTTTTCTAGGCCAATGAGGCTTCGCAAAATAACCGACTTACCTGCGCCCGAACCACCGAGCAAACCGAGGCATTCGCCAGGTTCAACCGTGAATGAAATATCACGATGAACGACTTTCTTGCCGAAGCTTTTTTGAAAGTGCCGGAATTCGATCATGGCGCTTCCATCGCGAGTGGTGGGAGGAGGCGCATGACTCTTGAAATGGAGAAATTTCGGATTGAATATTTGCATTGTCACTCAAACAAGATGTGAAAGAGTTTGGTGAGGAAAAAATCACCGATGAGTACCAATACTGAACCCGTGACGACAGCTTGCGTGGTTGCGGCACCGACGCCGCGAGTTCCATTGGTCACGCGCAGACCGTAAAAGCAGGCGGTGATGCTAATAAAGAGCGCGAAGACCGCGCATTTCATCAAACCTTCCATATAATCGGTGAGTGTAACCGTCGCAAAGACAGTTTTAACGCAGTACTGCGGGTCCAGTCCAAGCTCTGTGTAACCAATGATGATTGCGCCGAAAACTCCGATCACATTCGCAAATGCGGCGAGGATCGGAAGGCTAATGAAGCAACCCAGTACGCGTGGAATGACAATTCTCTTGATCGGTGACGTGCCCAGAGCACGAATCGCATCGATCTGTTGGGTCACGACCATCGATCCAATTTCTGAGGCAATGCCGGCGCCCACACGCGCGGCGATCATCAGACTACAAAAGACAGGACCCATTTCGCGAATGATCGACAGCGAGACAATTTTTGGAACGTAAAGTTTGCCGCCAAATTTTTCAAGACCCAAACCGAACTGGAGTGCCATCACCATTCCGGTGCTTAGCGCAGTGAGAGACACGAGTCCGAGCGAAAGCAATC
>JAYVND010000392.1:0-1554 GCA_043758635.1 Bdellovibrionales bacterium | reverse complement strand
CCATGCAGACCCCGGAGACTGTCTCTGCATTGGCAATCGCCTTGATAGTGAAATTAGCGACTCTAAACAGCTCGGCATGAAAACATGCTGGATCCGTTTCGGCGAAGATTCACATATTGAGCCGAAGACTCAGTTGGAGCAACCGGACTTCCTATTTGGAAGCGTCCTCGCACTGGAGGATGTGTGCCCTCTTTGAGGTCGAGTGTACTCATCGTCCAGCATCCCGATCCCGAACTTATACAGTTCGGCGCGGACTTTGCGAGCTCGTTTGATGAGGCCCGCAGAGCCGTTAAAGACTTTTCCTATCCGGTGATTGCCCTCCCGAGTTCACTCCAGACTGCACCGCTTGCATTGCAATTTCTTGAATTTCTTGACGTCAATTGCGCACTCTCTCAAAGAGTGATCGTGCAGAATGACACCTCTGCCGAAGAACTTAGGCGATTGATCAATCACGGCTCGGTGTTCCGCGTGCTCGACTCATTCAACGATTTAAAATTTGATCACACCATCCAGGAAGCCCTTGAAGAGTATCGCCTTCGCCAACAGAACTCAAAACTCTTGCAGCTGGTAAACGAACAAAATGAACGTCTTAAACGCCTGACGAGCGACCTCGAAGAACGTGTTGAGGCTCGCCGCAGATCTCTCGAAGATGCGAAGGAGAGATTGCTCACCACCAATGAAAGGATTGAGGCTCTTCATCAAGCACTGGTAGCGATTCATCAAGCGGGATCAATCGGCGAGATGGAGCGCTTGATCAATGAAGCGCTCCGTTTGGTGCTTGGTCTCAACTGGACGAGAATTCTTTTTAATTCACAAGGACAACTTCAATACCAAAATGGTTTACCAGGAAGGAGCAACCTTACGAGCCCGCTGCCATCGCAGCTGGTGGCATTACATTCGGCCGCGTTGATGCGCGGAAAAGAATCACTCGGTCACATTTATTTTGCGCGTGAATCCAACTCGCCCTTCTCACGAGATGAGACGAATTTTCTTGGCCAGATCGCCGATTCCGTTTCACTTGCAATTGATCGGCTCACCAAACTCGAACAATCCGAATCACTCAAGCGTCAGTGGGAAGATACTTTCGACGCAATCCTCGACCCGGTTGCGCTGATCGACAATGAGTACAAAGTGGTGCGAATCAACCGCAGCTTCGCCAACCGAGCCGGCACCGAACCCGAGCGAATCATTGGTCGCAAATGTTACGAGGCTCTCTTTCATCGAAGCGCTCCTTGCGAAAACTGTCTGATGATGGATCTTCGACCCGCATCTGATCGGGATGCTGGAACTCCGAGTTATCGCCTCAAGCCGGCGCGTACCACGGGCGGGCAGACAGCGATCTTCGATGTGTATTCGCAAAAGATTCCGATTGATCCAGATGGGCGCTCACTCTATGTCAATGTCTACCGAGATATCTCAAGTCAGCTGCTCCTTGAGAGACTCCTTCTCGAGACGGCAAAGATGGCTGAACTAGGCACGATCGGTAGTTCCATTGCACATGAGCTCAACAACCCTCTCGGGGGCATGCTCAATTTTTTCCAATTAATCCGCATG
>JAYVND010000391.1:0-5139 GCA_043758635.1 Bdellovibrionales bacterium | reverse complement strand
CTTTGGCGCCGTCAAGAGCATCCAACTCAAAACTGCGAGCAAAATCAGAATTCCGCAGATGATGAGATAAGGCATCTTCAATTGTGCGGCTTGCTCTTCGCGTGTGAGCACAACACCAGCAGCAACCAAGATAAACACGCCGCCCAATTTCGGTGCGATGGTGGTACCGAGTGAGTTGAAAGCTTGCGTGAGATTCAAACGGCTCGCCGCCGTTTTTGCATCACCGATGATCGTCACGAAGGTGTTGGCTGAAACCTGCAAGAAGGTGATTCCGGCAGCCAATGTGAAGAGGCCGAGCAAGAAAATCGGATAGGAGAGTGCTTGTGCAGCCGGAAAGAAAAGAATGGCTCCAACGGCTGCAATCAAGAGTACTGCAATCAAAGTGAGTTTATAACCGAAGCGTGACATGAAAAGTCCTGCCGGGATTGAAACCACGAAGTACGCCGTGAAGAAACAAAATTGAACAAGTGAGCTTTGCGTGTAGCTCAGCGAGAAAAGTGCTTTGAAGTGGGGGATCAGCACGTCATTGAGGGAAGTTACGAATCCCCATAGAAAAAACAATGTGGTCAGGAGAAACATCTGGAGGGCAATGGCACCATTAGCTGAAGATTGAATGTTGCGATTGGCTGATTTCTGAACAGGTGTTGGATTAGTCATAACGCCTTCATAAAACAAGTGGTAAAAAGTTGAGGCCTGAGGTGGAGAATCATGATGTCGTCGAAGAATTCTTCCCATTCTGATTTAGAAAACTTACAAGCAAATCCGTTGCAGAGCAACTCTGGTGTCAGCAAGACTCCTGATGGATTGGCTTCCCGATAATTCCAAGCCCTCGTCAGTGCGCCAGATGCCGAGCGACGGCGAGAATTGCTGGGTAAGTGATGATCCAAGCCCAAAAAAAACGGTTGAGCGCGAGAGTTCGATGATTGAGCCAGTGAAACACGACTCCCGCAGTTAAAAAGCCAACACAGATTGCTTCTCCCGTGAGCGAGAAGGCAAAGAGGCATTCAAACGCGAGCGTTGTCCAAGACGCAAACTTGGCAAAACCGTTCGGCAAGCGGCGCGCTCTTGGACCTTGCCACTGGGTCACGAGCTGAGCAAACGCGCGCCCGTCACGCCATTTTGGGTTTCGCAATTTGCTAAGACCCGCAGTGGTGTAGGACAAGATTGAAAACGCGGCGAGCATACAGATCCCGCTGTGTGCGTAGAATGCCGACGCGGGTCGGACAAAGCCAACAGCGACGGAGATGAGTGTGAGCAAAGTCATTGAATCGCTTCCGCCATTAAAAGAGCCGCGGAAACGTGCGCTCGTTGCAAAACCGGTGAGAAAGAGAATTGAGATTCCTAGGAAATCTGGCCTTGCCATGACAAAGAGGCAAACGATCAGCCGAAACCAGAGCATAAATTTGAAACTAAGATTGCCGAGATAACGGTCGAGCAAAGTGCGAATAACGAAATTCGAATCTTCGTAATCACCTCGAAGCGTTCGCCAGTCCCACACGCCGTCGGCACCGAACCAGCTCTGCAGGGACAGAAGTTCGGCTGTTTGAAGAAGGGCAACAAAACCTGCAAGTCTGGCGATAAGTTGAAGAGTTAAAATTTCACTCATATGGGATGCACCAGTGAAAGTAAGATCTCCTCACGAACAGCTGTTTTAGTTTTTTCCTGGGAATAAACTCTCGTGCAGATCCGAAATTGAAAAACAAAGTCGCCGCCGGTGGTGGAAACGCACATGCGCGCCCAGTTGAGCACAAGCCCGTAGCTGACTGATTTTTCAAAACCGGTCGCTGCGGTCGAGCTGAGGGATTGAGTTTCGAAAACAACTCTTTCGAGAAGAGAGTCGAGTGCGTGAATCAAATTTTGTGTAGGATTGAAAAATAAATTCCAAGGAAGCGGATGAACTGGCGGCCGCGCATTGCACCACGGAGTCAGAGAATCGTTATCAGTACCAAAGCGGTATTCCATATCGTAGCCGGGGCCGACATCATCAAAAAATTTCCACGAGGGGAGAAGGGCTCGCCAGTTTGCAAATGCATTCATTGAATCTCACTCCAAGTTCGCCGTCGACACCTCTCAAAATTCTATGCGAATCAGAGGCGATTTTCGAGGGTTTTCTGTCGAACCTGGCAAGAGCTTAGTTCAATATTTCGAGCTCTTTTTCGCGCGCGTGGAAAAAATTAAGGATTTGCACAAATGCGGGATCGCGGATCTCATCTTTTTCTTGCAGAATTTCGTGCTTACTTTGGCTGATCACTGAGAGAGTGCAAAATTGGGCTTGTTTACAAAAGAGGTTTTGGCCGTCTGGTAAAACCATTTCGTCGGCACCCGCTTGAAGAAGCAGAACTTTTGTTTGCGTTCGTTGACCATGGTTACGCGCAAAACGGCTTCCGCGAATTCCTTCGATCAACCAGTGCACGGTCTGTCCCCCTACAAAAACTTCGGGATGCGCGACGAGGATAGAGGTATTCTTCGCAAAACGTTCTCTGCTATGTGTGACAATATTGGTATCGAACGAAGAGATTGCAGGGCTATACATGCTCGTGCCCGGTGCGAGTTGCTTGTCTTTTCCGAGCCAGCTTAAGCCGTAAAGTTCAGCGTTGGCGATCCATTCCTCACGTCCGAGATTGATGCTCAACATTGGTGAGGAGAGTGCCGCTGCCGCGAAATCTTCTGGATATTTTTCAAGGTAATGGGCCGCAATGGCGCCACCGAGCGAGTGCGAGATAAGAAAGCGCGGAGTCATCGGATCCATTGGCACGACCAGATCTACGAAGCGTTTGAAGTCGCGCGTAAAATTGATGAAAAGATCGACGTAACCTTTGCGGGGGTTTTGTAAGAAGTGCGGCGCTGAACCTTGTCCGCGATAATCCAGAATGTAGACGCTGTAACCTTGCTGGTAGAGATCGTATGCCGCTTCATCATATTTCCGAAAGCTCTCATTGTAGCCGCCGGCGATTGCAATATTCGCACGTGGCTGTTTGTGAACGAAGGCGATATACGGAAGTGGCCAATCGTTCTCGCCTTTGATCGAGGAAATTTTGCCGATCGAGTTGAAGAACGGGACGACATCTTTTTGATAATGCTTTTGGTAGTTAATTTCGGAGACGGCCTGCGATTTCAGCGGCGTCACAGAAGCAACGAGGCAAGCAATGGAACTCAATACGAGCAGTTTACGCCAGGCTCCTATTTGGTTCATGAAGCAATTCATGTTCATCCCAAAACCTTCTTTTGCAACGATCGCCAAAGTCAACTTTCACTGGCTCAAATGCCGAGTGAGACTGTTGCCATATCGTCACATCGTCATATCGTCACAATGTCGAACAATGAAGAGTCTAGAGTCTCGTGGACCAGAAATTGAGGTGGCGACTCATCCTTGAGTCCTGGCAACGCTTACTTCTGGCGAAGTTTTGCGCCAGCGGCTTTGATCCAGGGGAGGTAGCTCAAGATCGAGGTGTGAATTGAAGCTTGGTTGCAAGCTTGATTCGTAACGGAGCTCGCAACTCCCCATTGAACCCATTGGCCATTTTGCTGTGAAAATGCGGGGCCGCCCGAGTCTCCGAAGCAAACACTACTTTTGCGTCCATCGGTCACGATCTCCGTTGGAGAGGATGAAGACATGACCGTTGTTTCAGTCTCGCGCAAAACTCCCGAACCGACGTGAGTCACTCCATTGGTCACGCCGTAACCGAGCAAGCGAACTTCCACTCCGAGATCGAGTTGAATTGCAGCGGAAGCCAACCGAACTGCACTATAGCCAGAAGGCAATCCACCTTGGAAATGCACGAGCGCTAAATCGCCACGTCCGTTGGCAAGATCTTTTCCCCAAGCTGGGTTCTGTTTAAAACGATCCGCAGCTCTCACGGAGTCAAGATTCAGACCAGTCGTACCTGGTTTTGCTTTCATCTGAAGGTTTCGATTGAAAACGACCATCAATTTTTTCGGACTGTCCTCCACGCAGTGTGCTGCGGTGAGAATAAGGTCGTCGCTGAGAATTGTTCCCGTGCACAGCGCCTCGCGATCGTCCTGGATTGCGACGAGAGCCACGACGCTTTGCGCGAGCGGCTCCTTTTTTGATGCGGTATTTCCGCTCAGAGTATCGCCGTTAACGATGTGCTCCGTTCCTGTCGGTTGGTAATCAACTTCGGGAGCGCGGCCACAAGCTGCAAAAATCAATGTCGACGTGAGAATGGCATTGGTGATCCAACGTCGGCGGGTGGACTCGCTCGATTGCGTTGTTTGATTTGTGGGTACGGATTGTTGCGGATCGGTGGAAACTAAAGTCATTCGAAGTTGCCTTTGGGTTTGAGGGGAATAATCTCCCTTCAGGTCCGATGAGCAAGTGTGGTGCCGGTTCGAATCATCAACATAGCAGAGATAGAGCAAAAGTTCGGACAGGGCCGATATTAGCTGACGCGGTTTATGATTGAAACAATGTGACGTGCTGGGTTTCTTTGAAGCTGAAGCGACAGCCAAAAATGGAAAAGCGAATTCATTTCTGAATCCGCCTTTGCGCTAACAAGAGTTTTACCTTCCGCTCAAGACAGTGAATTACTTCGCAAGCATGCAGCCAGTGATTTTCAAATCAATCTGATTGTTAGCGTCGAGGCAGGTATAAATTTGATAAGTTTGTTCGCCGTAGGAGTAGTCGAGGTGCGCAACTGGATTCTGGCCGTTGACATCTTCTTCGCACGGGTTGTCTTCGGTGCAGAGCTCGCCGTTCATATTGCCGGTGTTGTTGATACCAATCACGTTGCGAGTGCCTGTTCCAACGATTGGAGAACCTGATGTTCCGCCGATCACTTGGCAGCCAGGGCGCGAGTAGCGGATTGAATCGTCCCAGAGCCATCCACCCTCTTTGATATGCGGGACAAAAGCTTCAATTTGGCAGCTGTAGCCGCGTGTCCAGTAGCCCGAAATCACTTGCATCGCTTGACCGACTGTTGGGTGAGTTGAGGCCAAAGTGAACGGACGAACTTGGTAGTTCTTCATGATGTCTGCGTAAGTTTCTTTGATTCGGTAGAGTGTGATGTCGGTTTTCGTCATGCTTGAGTAAATCACTTCAGTTGCATGCAAACGAGCGACAACAGATGAATCTGTTTTCATGAGTTTGAATGTGCGGTTACTTGGCTTATGTGAAACAAC
>JAYVND010000390.1:0-15216 GCA_043758635.1 Bdellovibrionales bacterium | reverse complement strand
AAGGGATGACTCAATTAGCAAACAGCCTCTATGTAGCCTTCTTTAGCCGCTTCCGCAAAAGCAGCCTTTCTTTTTTCGATTGCCGATTTTGCATCGGTATCAAATTGAATCGCCACGTTCGGGTTTGAAAATTGAACCGCGGCCATATGGACCAAATCTCCTAAGAGCACAAGCTTTACGCCCTCGCTCTCGATAGCGTAAATCGTATGGCCTGCCGTGTGCCCGTGAGTGGCTTTAGCCGAAATTCCAGTCACAACATTGCCATCCGCCGGTAGAGGCTTAAGCTTTCCTGCTTTTTGATATGGTAACAGCGAAGCCATCGCGCCCTGAAAGAAATCCTTCATTTCTTTCGGGGCTCTATCGGCTGTAGATTGATTCAACCAGTAGTCAATCTCAGCTTGATCGGCATAGACAGTCGCATTCGGAAAAACCATTTTCTGATCAGCCGATAAACCGCCAACATGGTCAGGATGCATGTGCGTGAGAACAACGGCATCGACTTGGTCAGGCTGATAACCTGCAGCCTTTAAGTTCGTGAGCATCTTTCCGAGCGTGGGCCCGAATAATGTTCCCGCACCCGCGTCAACTAAAACGAGTTTAGCTCCTGTATTGATCAAGAACGAGTTGACTGAGGTTTCAAACTGCTCTTTTAAAAATTGCTTATCGACTGCTTGCTTGAACTCTTTTGGTTTAACACCGATCAATAGCTTCGACATCGGAAGGTCTATCGTGCCATCCGAGATGGCGTTCACCTCAAACGCGCCAACGTGCACTCGGTAAACTCCAGGGGGCGTCACTTTTTCCATCGGAGCAGATGCTTCCGCGAGTGAAGCCACTAAACTGGCTGAACATAATGCCAAAGAAATCGACGCTAAAGCCAATTTTGAAAAATTCATATTTATAAACCTTCTTTTGATTAATCCATGATTCAACTTAAGAGGATGATAAATGCAAAAATCAAATCTGGTGAGTTGAATTTGTGTTTCTACAGTAAAAGTCTAGATCGATAGGTGTCACGATAGTGATCCCCCGTAGTTGGCTTCTATCGAGGAAGTGATTGCGCATGTTCACCGCGATCATCTAGGATGTACTTACCAACTCGTCCCAGCAAAGTGAGGACCATCTGCGTGAATCATCTATCTGACAATGACGAGCGTAAGCTCGTCTTTCAACAACTTTTCGACTCAACGAGCTGCACCTTTACTTATCTTCTAGCCGATAACGATTCCAAAGATGCGGTACTCATTGATCCAGTTCTCGAAAAAGTTGGCCGTGATCTTAAGCTTATTACGGAGCTCGGGCTTCACCTTCGCTTCGTTCTCGACACGCACATTCATGCCGATCACGTAACGGGAGCCGGAGAGATTCGGCGTCAATTTCCTTCTGTAAAAACAGTGTCGGCTCAAAGTGCAAACATTTCGTGCACCGATATTACGGTTGCACAGGATGATCAGGTTTCATTTGGTGCCTTTTATCTCCGTGTCCTCGAAACACCTGGGCATACAAGTGCCTCGATGAGTTTTCTCTGTGAAGGAATGGTCTTTACAGGAGATACTCTTTTAATTCGCGGCTGTGGACGTACGGATTTTCAGGGTGGATCTTCCGATGACCTCTTTAAAAGCGTAACCCAAAAGCTATTTGCGTTGCCTCGAACGACACTTGTTTACCCTGGGCACGACTACAATGGCTTCACATCTTCGACGATTGGTCACGAGATGGATGTCAATCCAAGACTTGGTGCGGGAGCAACGATCGAGTCGTTCAAAGAAATCATGTCAGGACTTAAGCTTCCATATCCAAAACAGATCGACACCGCGCTGACGATGAATTTAACGTGTGGTATCCCTTCCGCGCAGATTGTCTCCACTATTGAGCCTAGAGACCTTCAAGCTTCGCTCAGTCACAACACAGCGCTGATTGATGTGCGCACAAGAGAAGAATTTGAATCGGACATGGGTTACATTAAGTCCGCTCACCGAGTCACTATGGGCGACGGGCTTCAAAAATTCTTGGAGAGCTACCCCAAACACGAAAGCATTGTATTTGTTTGCCAATCAGGCAAGCGGTCCGAGGAAGCGGCGAAGAGCGCCATGACTTTCGGCTTCTCAAGAGTGCAGAGCCTCAAAGGCGGGATGAAACTTTGGAACGAGTTGAACTTCCCAGTGTCGATTTTTGAAAACTCCCATTGGTATCCCATGATTTGAGATTGTTCAGAAAAAGAAGTAGCAAGATGACCTAAGTTAGTTTGTTCCGCCTTCAATAATCATACGCACCATTCGAATAAGATCTTCTTGAAGAATCGGGTGTTCTTTTTTGGGGCGATCCAGGATATAGCCACCTTGTGCGAAGACAAGGCGAGTGATCGCCTTGGATACGAGCTCGGGATATTGAATCGCGGTTCCGGCAGCCGTCGAAAGGCGAACCAAGTCACGGCAGAGTTCTGACTCGAAGTTTTTCAAAAAGACTTCTACAACTCGACGATATCTTTCGGAACCCACGCTTCCTTCCCGAAGTAGCAAATGCAAAAATTTTTCGTCTGAATTTAAGACATCCATGTAGGCTTCGATAGAAGTGACGATGGTGCTCTTGTTCGAAGAAATTCTCCGACGTGCATCGCTTAAAATTTTATTGAGTGAACTTCCGGCGAGTTCGATCATCGCGATCGCCAGCTCATCCACGTTTTTGAAATGGCGATAAAAACTATTGGGTGCAATGTGCGCAGAACGTGCGATCTCACGCAGACTCAAACTCGAGACGCTTCGGTTCGGTCCAATCAACGCAAACGCGGCTGTCAAAACATCTTCGCGACTAATCACGGCCTTTCGCCCAGCCGTCACTGTTGTCTTGCGAGTAAGTGCTTTTGGCACCCTTGCCTCTGTTTTTTTTAATCTTGTTTTCTTTGTCACATCTCAATCTATCACACATGTAGCTGAATTTGCGCATGAAAACGGCTCTATTAGGATTGATATACAGGTGTATACACATGTGTATATACATGCGTATAGTAAGTCCATGGAAGCACAAGGTCTCCCTTACAAACTGCCACTGTATTCAAAATTCAAAGCCTGGGGCTTCAAACCCCTGGTCATCGATTTTTACCTTCAGCGCATTTGGCCAAGTTTTTCGCTCGAGAGAATTTTCGCCAAAGTCCTCTCAGTTTGCCCTGCCGCAAGCGGTATTGTGACGATTCGCTTGAAGCCTAATTTTAATTTTAAAAATTTCGAAGCCGGCCAGCATGTCCTTTTAACCTCCACGGTGAATGGCCACCGGATGACACGTACTTATAGTCCAACTCGCCTTTTAGATAACTCCCTAGAGATCACGGTCAAGAAGATCGAAGGGGGCAAAGTCAGCGCAAATCTCACACAAAATTTGAAGCGTGGTTCGATGGTCGAGATCACCTCACCATTCGGGGAGATGACCTGGAGCCAACTCCCAATCGCTGATCATTATGATTTTTGTGCGGGCGGCGTCGGCATCACTCCCCTGCGCAGTTTAATCCACGTTTGGGATATGCGAAACGACCTTCATGCGGCGCGCACTATCGATTTGCATTATTGGGCTAAAACAAAAGCTGAACATTGCTTTGTTAACGAGCTGGGTGAGATTGCAAGTCGGCACTCAGGATTACGATTGCATTTTTATACGAGCGTTCGGGCTGAGGAGAAAGTGCAAATCGCAGACGTGATCATGAAGATTCACGAGAGTGTCGTTGTGGCTTGCGGTCCTAGGTCGTTTGTTCATTCCGCTAAAGCCATCGCAGAAACGAATTCACTGAAATTTGTCGGAGAGCACGCCCAAGTTGCGTCTTCAACCGATTCAAATTCGAGCCTTGATGAGAGATTCTTTGAGATCAACTATGGCGGCAAGACTGTTTTAGCGAGTTCAAAAAAATCGATCCTGGAATCGCTCGAGATGCAAGGTTTTGAACCCGTGCACGCCTGTCGAATGGGTCTCTGCAAATCATGTACGTGCATGAAGCGCGAGGGAATCACCCTCAGCGCCAAAGATCAGAGCTATAGCACAGAAGCAAACGAAGAGATTCAAATCTGCGTTGCGAGCCCACGCTCGCCAATCATTCTCGAGAGGTATTAAAATGGGCAAAAGATTTTCTACTCAACAAGTGACGAAGCTGCATCTCACGGAGCACGAGCTCAACTCTCTTGCAATCGAAGTCGAACGGATTCGAGCCGATGTGATGAAGGACATTGGCGAGAAAGATGCGCGATACATTCGACGTGTCGTGAAAGCCGTTCGGTTCACAGAAATTTTGGGGCGCGGACTTTTATTTTTTGGTTTTTTTCCGCCGACCTGGCTTCTCGGCACGGCCCTTTTGAGCCTTTCGAAAGTGCTTGAAAACATGGAGCTTGGTCACAACGTGATTCATGGCCAATACGACTGGATGAAAGACCCATCACTCAACGGCAAAACATACGAATGGGATATCGCTGGGACGGCTGCAAACTGGCGCAAAACCCATAATTATCGCCACCATACGTACACCAACGTCAAAGATCTCGACGATGACATTGGGTACGGTGTCATTCGCTTGTTTCCAGAGCAGAAGTGGTCCGCTAAAAATCTTTTCCAACCAATATATTCAGTTGTTTTCGCTATCCTATTTCAATGGGGCATCGCGATTCAGGAATTGCGTTTAGGAAAGGTCTTCCGCGGCGGCGTTCCTTGGTCGGAGCTCAAACCAAATCTGATCGCGGTGTTAAGAAAAGTTCGATTTCAAATGTTGAAAGATTACGTGTTTTTCCCGCTACTCGCATTTTACAATTTCGTTCCCGTATTCGTCGGAAATTTCGTAGCGAACCTAATAAGAAACGTTTGGACATTCACCATCATCTTCTGCGGACACTTCACCAAAGAAGCGCACCTTTTTCACCGCAACATTCTGAAAAACGAGAGCAAGGGTCATTGGTATGCGCGCCAGATCATGGGGTCGGCAAATTTGACTGGCGGAAGTGTGATGCATATTTTAACGGGAAACCTGAGTCACCAGATTGAGCATCATCTTTTTCCAGACATCCCAGCACGCCGTTACGCTGAGATTTCAGGACGAGTGCGTGAACTCTGTGCGAAGTACAAAATCAAATACAATAGCGGAAGTCTCGTTTCCCAGTTCTCCCAAGTCATTTATCGAATTTGCCGTTACAGCTTGCCAGCGTAAGAAAATTGCTCTGCGAACTTTAGGAAACGATCCATGGCTGCAATTCGACAATGTGACGAACTGAACGAAGCATCATGCCACATACGACAACGCGAGTTAAGCTGACAAATGAATCCATTTTAATTAGGAGACGTGCTTCAATTCGGGCACTTAACCTCTTAGTAACTGGATAATTATGCGAAAGTTTGCTTTGTCTGCTTTAATTTCGACACCGTTTTTGGTTCTCTTGGCTGTTTGTACCACACAGGCGCAGTCGTCTCCCGGCAATACTTCCGGCGATAATGCTCCGATCAAAGTGGCCATTCCGAAATCAAAAAAAGCAAAACGAGTCAAAGATTCTGCGGTTGCAGCAGCGCCACCTGTCGTCAGCCCTATTCAGCAAGCGGTCCCTAGATCCCAGTCGCCGATTGTAGAAACTAAACCGGTAGCTGCTGATTCTGTGCCCCTCCGCGACAACAGTCAGAGCGAGCGATATCACCAGGCAGCGGCACAAACTTTTGAGCTCACACCGGCAGCTTCGCTCGTCTCGTCGACTGTAAGAATTCACAATTCAGATATTCAAAGCAATACGGCCGGTATTCCCTTTCTCATCACGGGCGAGTACGGAATCAGTTCTTTTTTCTCAATCGCAGTCAACTTTGGATACACTGCGGGAACAACAAGCTACACGCATTGCCCAGCAGATTCGATCTGCAACTCCACTAGTGCTTACGGGGTGCCCGATCCACAAATCAATTTAAAGTTCAAAATTCCGGTTGGCTCAAACCTCGTTCGCTTTGGTGTGAACTCACACATTGCGATCGAAAAAGCTGTCGTCAAATCCTCTAGTGATCAGAACGTCGCGACTGGCGGAAGCGGCGCAAGTCCGTTTGTTGCTCTCGAGATGCCGCTTGGTTCAGGCTTGCTCGGTGCCGAAGTCGAGTATGAAGCATATGCCGCCGAAAGGAAACGCGACATCAAAGGCGCTGCCGATACAATCTCTGGTGGTGCGCAGTTCGCCACTTCGGTTTACTACGAATTGAATTATGGGATTATGACATATGGCGCAGCACTCAGTTACGCCACCTCAGACACCACAAAAACTGTGAGCGACGGCGCAACTACTTATAATTCAGATTCGTTTAACAATTTCGCCATTCAGCTTTATGCCCCGGTCCACTTTAAGAATGCCGTGACGCTCTTCCCAACGGTCGGTTACGCAATTTTGACCTTCCCGGCGAGCTCTGCCATTAGCGGCGCGAACGCATTTCAGATCGGCGCTTCAGGAAGATTTGCATTTTGATTTTCTGATGACGCGACGATTTTCTTCGTCTTGAAACTCAGATAAATCTGTCGGGCGCTTCAACATGGCTGTAGCGCTTGATCATAAAGTGAAGAACCTCCACTTTATTTTTTGAGTCGTTCATAAAATTCTCGCATGATTTCGTAGCGATTGATCATGCCAGCTCGAAGATGGTCTGCACCCGGAAAATGACAACTGTGGACCGGCTGAAGTCCCATCTTTTGGAGCAGCGAATTCATAGCCACGTTTTCGGCCAAGGGCTCGCAGATAAGCTTCGAAAGCTGGGGCCGCTTAAATATCAAATCTAAAATTTGCACAAACACCTGACTGGCAAAGCCACGTCGTCGGTTGAAATCATCGTAAATATGTGCATGTACGACGGCGTCAAAAGTTTCTTTTTTGTAAATCGCAAGCACCATTCCGATGAGCTTTTGATCCACCTCGCAGGCGATGAAAGAAATGGGACGCTCATTTGGAGCCATGCGATTCATTTCTCGAATGCGCTCCAAGTCTGTCGGCGGTTTTTTCTTTAGCTCGGCAGGATTGAAACCGATTGAAAAAAGGAAATCGTCCGAGGACTCTTTATAGTAAGAATCAAACTGCACGAAATCACTCTCAATTGAATCGCGAACCAAAACTTCGTGAACCAAATTATTGTGTCGATCATTTAATTCTGATTTCATCATTCCCCCGACTATAGAGAGTTCGAACTTGTTTTCATCGGCGGCACGCTGAAATCTTCCGTAGAAAATCTCTGCCGGCGCACAAATCTTTTTTAATGATTCGCTCACTAAGTTAAAGGCTATATTCAAAAACATAGAAGTGCAGACCTTCTTTAATCTCAATCGTCATTTCGCCCGAAAGCCCCAAAAGTTCATGAGTCGCGCTATCAGGAATCACTCGCACGGACTGCTCTTGGTTCCCACGATTCATGAAACTAAAATGCTGAAGAACGAACGAGCCCTTTTTCTTCTCGAGAGTCGCGTCCACCATTTCGAGCGCAACATACCCGCCAGAAGCAAATTCTTTGTTCATAATTCCCATCATCGAAACCTTACTTTGCGCCTCAAGTTCGCCACGGAAAGTTTTTTCAAACATCATGCTCATCGCATTCATCTTCTGAAGGTTTTGATCCGGAGTTTGCGGAATTGCTTTGACGTCAAATGTTCCTTTGATTTTTTTCATCTCACCGCTCTCTTCGATAATGCTTAAGCATTTTAACTGAGTATTCGCTTGCGGAACTTTTTCCCAAACTTCAAAATCAATCATAGACTATCCCGATTTTTGAATCGAAACTATGGCAGAATGGATTTTCAATATGCGCTTTGATCATTGTTACCAAGTGAATCCAAAAGCAGGAATATTTCATTCGTTGAAGGATCGAGGATTCAATTTAGATGATCACATCGTCGAACACCCGGGCGGTATGTTGTGCCGATTCATTCGCTTCAAAAATAGAATGCCGAATGACCAGAAACATGACCAGAAACATGACCAGAGACCTTATCAGTACCTCGAGTTCGTAGAAGTGACTGATACAGCTCAGCTTCTCGCTACGTATCCGAAGGGCACTCACGAGGCAGAAATTTTGGAGCCTGGTTTTTCTTTGATTTCTCACGAGAACCTCGCTTCGGTTTACGAATCTCAACGAGAGCCGCTAAATTTATTCGAGCCGAAATTTGAGCACAAAAATTATGATTGGAAAAATGACGACAAGTCGCCACTTCCTGGGTGGAATTATCTCACGTTCGACAAACCGCTCCTCCCTGGAGTGCATGTCTGGTGTACCGAATACGAGCCTCGACCGAGCCGCTCACTCGCAGAGAACGATCTTATTCATCCGAATTCGGTCGAAACAATATTTGGTTTTATCTGGACGATCCCATTCGAAGCGGCGCAGGCGGTGGCTACTTTCACGAGCGCAGACATAAAGTCTAATGGTGATGAGATGAGCTTCGAAGACGGATCAAAAATTTTGTTTGAAGCAAATTCTTCATTGCTGAAAAAAAATACGACACCCTTCGCGGCTGTCGTATTATGTTGCTCAGACTGGCGCACATTTTGTGCCCACGCAAAACCCGATAAATTTATTGAATGGAGAGGCCAAAGGGCTGGCCTAATTCAACTCGACAAAAACGGCTGGGACATTCTCGTCATCGAAAAGAAAAGCTAGGCCCAAATTCCTAGGGCCACATTCGCCATATAAGTCTCAGCGCCTCTAAGCCACCTTCTCCGTCTTAGTCTTTTAGTCTCTGAGTCTCTAAGTCTCTGAGCCTCGTCCAAAATCATACAGTGGGTACGCCGATTGAATTTAACTCCGCAACCATGGCTGGGGTGAGCTTCAAATCACGAGCCTGAATATTCTCACGTAAGTGACCAACCGACGATGTCCCTGGGATTAAAAGAATATTTGGTGAATGCTGCAACAGCCATGCGAGTGCCACTTGCATAGACGTCTTCTGAATCGACTCGGCAATTTTATCAAGCGTTGCCGATTGGAGCGGCGAAAAACCGCCGAGTGGAAAATACGGCACATAGGCGATACCTTGCTTCGCAAGTTCTTTGATAAAAGCGTCGTCTTTTCGTAGCGCAACGTTAAACATATTTTGTACGCAAACCACCGGCGCAATTTGCTGGCACTCTGCCACTTGCGCCATATTCACCGTGCTCAAACCAAGATGACGAATCAAACCTTGCTTCTGAAGATCCGCTAGAACTGAGAAATGCTCCGCAATCGATCCACCCTCTTCGACGATCGGCGGTCCCACACGAAGATTCACCACATCCATTGCTTCGACGCCAAGGTTACGAAGATTGTCCTGGACCGCACTGATCAACTCCTGTTTGCTCAGCGCTTTGTCCCACGACCCGTCAGGCCCGCGCTTCGCACCGACTTTTGTCACGATCGTCAATTTATCAGGATATGGGTGAAGCGCTTTTTTAATAACTTGATTGGTGAAGTGCGGGCCATAGAAGTCGCTCGTATCAATGTGATTCACGCCGAGCTCGATCGCTTCACGTAGCACCGCAACTGCGGCAGCTTCGTCTTTAGGCGGCCCAAAGACATGCGGGCCCGCCAGCTGCATAGCCCCATATCCCATTCGGTTTAATTTAACTGAAGTTTTTGGCAGAGTGAAATTCTGAGAATCATTCATCAAAGCGTCTCCTGGTTACAACTACTATATTTTGTAAGTTACAAAATATCAAGTCTGTAAGTTACAATGAGACGGTTTTCTCAGCTTGCTTTGACATTTCAAAAACTTACCCTAAAATACAATGATGCCGAGAACAGGATGGACCGCCGTAGAAATTAAAAATAAAGCGATCGAAGCGACCATGGTTCGCATGCGCAAAAATGGCTTTGATAAAGTTCGCTTGACCGATATCGCAAAGGATCTCGGCGTCAGTCACGCGGCACTTTACGCTCACTTTAGTGATAAAACAGCTCTGCTCGATGCGGTTTCGGATCGCTGGCTCATTGAAATTGATGAGAGACTTGATGCCATCTGCCGAAAACCGAAAGAGCCCGTCGAGCGAATCCTGCTCTGGATGCTGACTCTTCACCGCGCGAAAATTTTAAAAGTTCTTCACGATCCCGAGCTCTATAAGGCGTTCGATCTTTCGACGTCTCTTACGAAACCTTTCACCAGACGTCACATGGAAACAATGAGAATTCAGCTCAGTGGCCTGGTCACAGAAGCTATAGCCAAGAAACGAATCAAAGATGCAGATGCTGACATTATGGTGTCGGTGATTCAAGAATCACTGATGGCATTTCATCATCCCAAATTGGTTGCCCAGCACATTCACGAAAAGCGCGAGCCATTGTTGAAAGCAGTTCTAGATAGCGTGCTGAAAGGTCTTGGACTGAAGGGTTAAGCCCGCCCTCAGGAGGCAATGCCAACATGCAACGCCCACACAATTTTCCAACACAATTCCCCATGCCAGATTTCCCCTCACCGATCCTCCTGGTCTCAAGCCGCGATTCTCCGAAATTCTCCGCGCAAGAGACCGCTTAATCTTTGGACAAAAGTGAATTTTTTTCTAGCACAGTTCCAGTTTGCGAGTTGGCAACTCCGCTCTATCCGACGTGAGAGTTTTTGTCCGAATTCATGCGGCCATCATTTTGCAGTCCAAGACTCGACCCGCGGCCATCTTACGGTTGCATTCTAAAATCAGAACACTTTCCGAAAACTAACTTTCGGAGAATGGCATTTACCCGAGGACCAAGAATGAAATATTCTCTGATCTTTTTCACGACCTTATTGTGCTCAGCGAGTAGCTTCGCTCAGTTTTCTCCACGTCCAAGCGTGGTCTCATGCGTCCCGAACGGCTCCGGTTGGTTCATCATGAAAAATCTTGATACAGGAATCGCTCTTTCTGAAAATTCCGGTCAAGCAGATTGCAATGAATCTCTGCCCGCCTCTGGCCAGCAATTCATCTGCACCCCGAGTGGTGCTGGCTGGTATGCCATGCGCAGCGTACGAAGCGGCGCACGGGTTTCAGAAAATTCAGGGCAGGCAGATTGCCGAGGTGCTTTGCCAAAAGGTCCATCCCCACTTGCATGTGTGCCAAACGGAGCGGGTTGGTACATTTTAAAAAATCTCGCAGTGAACGAGCCGCTTTCACAGAACTCTGGCCAAGCCGACTGTCAGCAGAGCCTGCCGAGCCCTGGGCAACGCTACATCTGCTCGCCAAGCGGAAGTGGTTGGTATTCGATGAGAGATATCTACTCTGGACGCGTGCTATCTGAAAATTCAGGCCAGGCTGATTGTAACCAATCACTTCCTGCACAGGGGAAACGCTTCGCGTGCGTACCCGCGGGAGCCGGCTGGTACATCTTAAAAAATCTTGAGACTGGCGTAACGCTTTCGCAAAAATCTGGGCAAGCAGATTGCCTCTCGTCTATTCCGCAATAAACTGATTTTAATTGATAAATCTTAGCGCCTAACTCAAAAGCGCATTTTTGATCAGGTAATCCAAGCCACCTTCGATCGCCGCGATTTGCGCATCTACGCAAATCGCGGCAGTCACTTTGGAACTGTCAGGATACACTTCGGTGGTCGTTGCATATTTCGCTCCTGAAAGACCGGCACATAAAAATATTCGCTTTACCGGATAGTTGATCACTCCTTCTTGTTCGATCAGATCACCAATAAGTCTTCCATTATCGTCTGCCTTCGCAATGTGAGTGACTTTGCGAACCGCATCGACAATCGCTTTCTGAAAAGTCGGCTGAGAGTTTTCCGAATCACCAACCACATAAAATCCATCCGGAATTTCAGAGAATTTTTTCGCCACACCATCTCGCTGCTCAAGTGCAGGTCTAAAAACAGTATTGTCCGTGTCGGTCGTCTCGTGCAGATCAAAATGAGCAAAGGGTAAAATGCCTTCAGATTTTAAAATATCGAGAAGGAGCTTGCACTCTTCGGCCGGGCTATCATCACGAAACGAACGATTCGGATCGATTGCATTAGGATTCCAACGATTGATCGTCTCGTACGCCCATGGACTGACGCAAGGGGCGCAGGCAAAATTAAAGCTTTCAGAGTATTGATCTGCTGAACGGTCTAAAAAATCGAGCGCGCCATGCACGCCACTCGTCTCATAACCGTGCACACCCCCCGTGATGAGTATCGTCTTTTTGTGAGAGTTAAAATCTTTTGTTTTCAGGAGGTAAAGTGGATAAAGCTGTGGGTTTATCGAAAGCGCGCCGTATGGGACGATTTGAAATCTGTCTTCGAGTGCGTGGATTTTACTTGCTACTTCACGAAGGTAGGAACGCTTGACCACCTGCTCGCTTAGCCATCTGTCTCTCTCTTTTTGTCCCCAAGCCATCTCACACCCACTTTAATCAATTCGTTTGAATCGTCACGACTTCTGAGTTCGCGCACTTATCATACGTCAGTTATTTAAGAAGACAATGATCGGTTCGGTTTCGATGCCTCACGTGGCGGTTCGTTCGAATGGACATACTGCGAAAGCACCATCGCGAGAATCACGTAAGTTATAAAGATGTAATAACCCATCTCGAGGGTTGTGCCGTTGGTTGTAAAGAAACTTAAATCGCCCGGCACGGCAGACTTCATCGCTTTAAACTGGGTTTCAACGATTCCGTTAAATCCAATGTAGGCCATGAAAATCGCAATGACCATCACATCAGCCATTGACCATTTACCAATTTTGAATGCGAAAAAATTCATTAGTTTTGAGCTTCGGGCTTTTTCAAAATAAAAATAAGCAAGCGATGCGGACATTTTCAAAATTGGAAAGACAATGCTAAATGTCACCATCAAAACGCCGACTGCCTTCATCTTCAAGCTCTGATCCGTCATCATAAGCCAGAATACGTTGATCACACTCTTCGACTGAAAAAACAAAATTTGATTTTGAAAAGCGATTTTATGCCCAAGCAGCACAAAACTCAGCTCGGTTACTTTTGCTTCAAGATCAATCATTGGAATTGAAACTCCGACTCCAAGCAAAACTACCAAAGTCCCGAGCAGCATCGAGACGGTGAAGCCTGTTCGGTTTCGCTTGAAGGCAGCCCAGCCAAAAAGCAGCGCCGCTAAGGTCATCATCGCGTAGCTACGAAGCTCAAGACTCCACCGACGATTTCTAATTTCGCCTTGGAGCTTGCCGGTTGCATCAACAATTGTAGTGGTCCCCGTTTTCTTTAGAACGACTTCTACCGGCTGCATGTTTTCCTCGGTAAAAGATTTATTTAAATAAACCTTCAACTCTCTGGTTGCCATTGCTTTCATTTTTTTCTGAGTTTCAGGCTTTCCAATCTCAGTGATCATGGCGTCAGCATATTTTGGTACGCCAGCTTTTATAGCTTGCACATTCACGACGAGATTAATTAAAGCCTGTTTGATCCGCCCGCCAACAGATCCCTCATTGGTCTCCTTCACCTGCGCATCCAATTTATCGATGACAGCGGTCAACTCGCCTTCAATCGTTCCTTTCAGGCTCTGAGCCGTAGATTTAAAATTCATTTTCTCAATCTCAGCCACAAGAACTTCAGACATTCTCGACTTCCAAGCGTCGACGCTGAAAATTCCGTACATGATGTGATTGATCTGCGCAATATCATCCTTTGCGTGCTGATCATCGAGTGAATCGCTCACCACTCCCGGAGCAAGAGCTAAAATTGCAGCAAATAAAATGAACGAAACGATATTTACGAGAGTTTTCATAAAACGGTTATAGCTCAATGCTTGCTCAACATGCCTTTGATCTTTGTTGATTATTTCTACAAGATCGACAAGTGAGCCTTCAAAACGGAGCTCATTTCTATGCGGTCCTCTCGCCAAGGGCTATTTGCTTGATCATTCCATCCAACCCCTCACATTGTTTCCGCCGTAGACCATTCGGCGGATATCTAGCGACGCGAGCGAGTCAGTGAAGCCAGGCGTGATCATACTGACTTGATTGAGAGCGCTCAATTGTTCACTGCTCAGAGAAATATCGAGCGAGCCGAGATTGTCCACGAGTTGACCGACGTTGCTTGCACCGATCAGGGTCGATGCGACTCCCTTACGGCCCACCACCCAAGCAAGTGCTGCCTGCGAAACAGAGCAGCCTTGAGTGGCTGCCACCTCTTTCAGAACATTTAGAATCGCCCAGTTTGTGTTCGAGAACTTACTATTCCCGAATGGATTTGCACCACTCAAACGCCCGGTGTTCTTTGTGTCATTTTGCTTGTATTTTCCGGTGAGAAAGCCACCCGCAAGTGGACTCCAAGGCATCAAACCCATCCCGGAGTCGAGCGCCACCGGCACATGCTCGCGCTCGATGTCTCGAGCAACAAGCGAATATTCGAGTTGCATCGCAACCGGCTGCGGACGTCGTCTTTCAATCGAGATTGTTGCCGCTTTCATCGCGACCCAGGCCGGCATATCAGAAAATGCATAATAGCGAATTTTCCCGACACTCACTAAATCTTGCAGCGTCTGAACAATTTCTTCGACGGGCGTGATGCCGTCCCAAATGTGCATCCAGTAAAGATCGATGTGATCCGTCTTCAGACGCTTGAGGGAACCTTCGAGAGCGCGGTGAATATTCTTTGAGCCTGCGCCGCCGGCATTTGGATTTCCACGGCTGTGCTCGACAGCAAGAGGACTTGCTGAACCGTTGAACGCAAATTTTGTTGCCAGCACCACTTGATCTCTCAGGTTCATTTCTCGTATGAATTCGCCCGTCAGCTCTTCGCTCACACCACCAGAATAAATGTCGGCGGTGTCTACAAAGTTTCCACCGGCATCGATGTATTTTTTAAATATTTCGCGCGATGAGCTTCTATCTGCCCCCCAACGATCGTTTCCAAATGTCATTGTACCAAGTGCTAACGGACTTACGACGAGACCTGAACGACCTAGAGATCTATAATCCAACAGAGACATCAGCGCACCTCATTTTATAATGATCATTATGAAACACAATTTAGCCGTTCTTGCAGAAAGGCGTCAATTGATTTATAATGATCGTTATGAAACGAGACGAAAGTGGGACGAATTCCGTAACTATAGGCAGACCCAAAACCTTCGACCGCGAACAAGCGCTTAACCATGCCATGCTTGCATTTTGGGAACACGGTTTTGAGACGACATCGATGTCGTTTCTAATTAAAAAAATGAATATGAACGCGCCGAGCATTTATGCCGAGTTTGGTAATAAAAAGAAACTTTTTTTGCAGGCACTAGATCGTTATGTCGGAAAAATCAGTGAGATCAAAAAATTTGTCGACGAGTCTCCG
>JAYVND010000389.1:0-5148 GCA_043758635.1 Bdellovibrionales bacterium | reverse complement strand
CCAGTTTCAGCGACAACTGGGCACCGACTTTGGTCATGAACTTGCTTGAAAAATTCAAGACCAATGGCATTCATTCAGCGTCGCGCGATGATATTGAAATGCTTGAATTCAGCGCAAACGATCCATTTCCTGACGTCTGTTTCGAGAGTGTTCCATATAGCGAGATCTTGCGACACTCGCAAGCAGTCGATGCATGGTTGGGATTCAAATTCGATAAAATAGAGGCGGCCCTCAACGAGGACGGTTGTCGCACGCGACCGCCTGGCTCGAGTGACCAACATCAACAACTTTGGTTTGGTCTTGCCGTGCAAAGTT
Source organism: Bdellovibrionales bacterium (assembly GCA_043758635.1). Classification (GTDB taxonomy): domain Bacteria; phylum Bdellovibrionota; class Bdellovibrionia; order Bdellovibrionales; family JAMPXM01; genus JAYVND01. The sequence continues at coordinate 4,833 of JAYVND010000389.1, read as the reverse complement.
TACTGACACCCTATGTAGAAATACGCGCACTTCTCGAACGTCTCGACCTCAAACGAGGTCAAAGGGTTGTGGACCTCGGTGCGGCCTACGGTCGAATGGCATTTGTGATCGATCGATTTCACCCAGGCGTGCATTTTACGGGATATGAGTACGTGGGCGAAAGAGTGCGGGAGGCCCAGCGAGTTTTACAGATCTGTCACGCGAAGCGGGATCGAAACCTACTGAAACCAAGGGATGCTGGCGAAATCCAAATTCTCCACGCTGACTTAACCTCTACGCAGTTTCAACCTTGCGCTGCCGACGTGTACTTTATTTATGATTACGGAACGCCAAAGGCGATTGAAAAAACACTGTACGATCTGCGTCGAATCGCGGAGTCTCAAGATTCAAAAATCCTTCCACTTTTGGTGGCAAGGGGTCGCCATTCTAGAATGCTGATCGAAGCGCGGCATCCATGGTTGAAAAAAGTATTTCCAGAAGGCGGCGAAGCAAGAGCAACGATCTACAGAATGGATGTTGAGTCTTTCGAGGTAGAAAATGAGTTTAAGTTTTCAGAAAGACGATTTGTTTCCGCTCCTTGAGGAAACGTCGTTGAGCTACAGTGAGGCTCAGGACCATTCAGAGTTAGTGGACCGTGAACTTGGACTTGAGACCGAAGCAGTCGAAGCGAAACTTTTAAAATCTCAATACGAGCGGCACGATCACGAAGTCCAAGCTTGGGTTGGTTTGCCGGTTCGATCGCTTCTCACACCCTACACCGAACTTCGGCTTCTGCTTGAACGCTTAATGCCGCAAAACGGCGAATCGATGGTCGACCTTGGAGCTGGTTATGGACGCCTGGCGTTTGTGATAGGGCAGCATTTTCCGATGGTCGGTTTTCGCGGCTATGAACTGGTCGATGAACGGGTGCAAGAGAGTTGTCGAGCTCTTTTAAAATTCGGATATTCGAATGTAAGTCTCAAAACGCAGGACCTCACGGCCGTAGATTTTTCACTCCCAAAAGCCGAAATTTATTTTCTTTACGATTTTGGTTCGCGTGCCGCGATCGAAAAAGTGCTTCAAGAGCTGCGCGAGATTTCGCGCTCGCAAAAAATTCGAGTGGTGGGGCGTGGGCGCGCGTCGCGCGACGCGATCGAGCGTGATCATCCTTGGCTCTCGCAAGTTTATCCGCCTGAGCATTATAGACACTACTCGATTTATTTTTCCTAAGCCGCGGGCTCAGTGGTTTGATCAAAAATTCCAAAACGGCGAATGTAAAAGAGCAGAATCATCCCGGGAACTGCGCATAGGGTGCAAAAGGTGAAAAACAGCGGCCAGCCCATGTGCTCGGCCATAAATCCTGTGGGAGAAGAGAGAATCACGCGAGGAAGACTCGCCAGGCTTGAGAGCAGTGCATATTGGGTCGCCGAATATTTCTTGTTGGTGAGACTCGCAAGCAGCGTCACGTACGCTGCCGTTCCCATACCTGCTGTGAAGTTCTCGGCAGTGATAACAACCATCAGGCCTTCTTTGATCGGTCCAATTTGCGAAAGCCACGCGAAACCCAGATTCGCAATCGCTTGCAAAATTCCGAAGACCCAGAGCGATCGGTAAAGACCCAGGCGAACCATGAGAGCACCACCGGCAAGGCCACCCGCAATCGTAGCCCATAAACCGAAGAGCTTTACAACATAACCCACTTGGATCTTCGTGAAGCCAAGCTGTAAGTAAAACGGCATTGTCATCTCGGTGGCCATCGAGTCGGCAACTTTATAGAGAACAATGAAAAGTAAAATGCTGATCGCACCAGGCCGCTTCATGTAATCAAAAAAAGGCCCAATGAAGGCCTCTTGCATTGTGCGCGGAAGCCCATGTTCAACCACTGGCTCAGGCGCAAGGAATGTTGTCACGAGTCCGACGAGAACTGCACCAGACATGCAAAAATATGCCGCCTGCCAGCTTGAAGTTGTAGCAATGACAAGTGCAAACGCACCGGCGAACATCATTCCGAGTCGGTATCCGGTGATGAAAACTGAATTCCCAAATCCAAATTCAGAAGTCGCTAAGATCTCTCGCCGATAAGCATCGAGTGCGATATCTTGCGTTGCCGAGATAAAAGCAATAACAAGGGCCATGATTACGATGGGCGTGAGACTCAAGGAAGGATTGCACATCGCGAGGACGGCAAATGCCACGGCGAGCGAAACTTGCGAGATCACAAGCCAGCCTCGACGTCGGCCTAAAAATGGAGGCACATAACGATCGAGCAATGGCGACCAAAGAAACTTTAATGTGTAGGGTAAGCTTACAAGAGAGAAAAGTCCCATGGTCGTGAGCGAAATGTGTGACTCCGAAAGCCAGGCCTTGAGTGTCGATCCAATTAAGAGAAGCGGAAGTCCGGATGAAAAACCCATCGCGAGGAGAATCAGAAAACGCCAATTAAAAAAGACTCGCAGGAAGCTTCGCATCTCACCATCATCGAACATTTTTTCAAATTGCGCAGGGATTTAGCTCGCCCCACGCCTGGCAGCCCGATCTTTGGCTGGGTTTCACAACTTGATGACAAGCGGATCGCAAACGTGCTTCAAATGCGCGCAGTCATTTTTGCGCGATGATTAAAGCTCTCACAATCCTCGAACTTGAAGTTAAATCAAGCGACCCAAAATCGCGGCGACAGCAGTTTCGACTTTGAGAATACGCGGGAATAAATCCACGCAGGCAAAACCGGCGGCCTCGAATTTTTCAATCTCAAATGGAATAAATCCGCCTTCGGGCCCGATCGCAACAACGGCTGGCGCTAAAATTTGATAGGGACACGGATTTTTGCCAACGGGGTGGGCGAGCAGCGCTTGCCGATTTCCTAGCAACAGCGAGGCGCGGTCCTCAATAAATGGCTTAAAGAGTTTTTCGAAACGGATCTCTGGCAGAATCGTGTCCCCAGCCTGTTCGAGTCCCAAACGCATAGACTGATCAAGCCGAGCGCCGGTAAGCTGATCACAGCTCCAATACACTTTATCGACGCGGTTGGAATTGAAAAACAAGATCCGTTTGATTCCAAAGCTTGTTGCTGTCTCGACTACTTTACTTAAAAACTTTGGGCGTGGGAGAGCAATCCAGAGCTCGATATCTGGCGCTCGCGGTGGCTCGAGAGTAAATTCGCACAGAAGCTCTACCAAAAAAATTCCGGCACTCAAGTCGGCTTCGATTTTTACCACTTTGCCTTGCCCGATCCTGCCATTGAGAAAGCCTACTTTGAGCAAGTCTTCTACTTTGGCTCGGTGGATTTCAACAATGTGCCGAGCGCGGCGATCCGAGATGGTGAATGCGGAAGCGGCACCGGTGTCAGGCGTTCGGGATAAATCAGACTCGTCTAGCAAAATCAGATTCACGGAGTTTCCGCGCTGACTTCAAAAACCAATGGAAGCGTCACGCTTGATGGGCCTTTTTGTTTTCCGAACGTTATGCTCGTCAAATAGGAGCAGATATGTTGAATCAACGCCATTTCAATTGCAGCATCACCACGCGGGTGGCGAACAGAATTTGAAAGAACCTTCGGAATTCTCACCTTGCCGGCGATCGACACCTGAAAGTGTAGGCTCAAGACGCCCGTCACATCGAGCCCTTCATTGAAGAGCTTCTGAAGCTCCTCACTCAATCCATTGATCGCCGCTTGCAGGTGTTTCGTCGGGAGTGACCCTTCAATGAACGGTCGAGGTTGAACAAACCATCCGTGAATAACGAGCCGACCTTTGAGAACATCGCGCGGTCCACGAACCTCTCTGACACCGTGTGGAATTCTAGGATCAAAAACGGTAAGACGGTTGAAGAGTGCGGGCACTTCCTGCACGACATCTTGTTTTTCCAAAGCCTTTCCACTTGAAAATTGAGTCCAGTAAGAAAGAATTTCTTCGCGCAGAAGCATTGTTTCGCCGCCGGAGAATTCACGATTTTGCCAAGGCGTAAGTGAGAATACAAATGCCCAAGGGCCGTGCGGGAGATCCCCGTGAAACTGCTGGTGACAACCGTCGATGTAGCAGCTCATCCAGGTGGGCGAGATATCATGGCAGCCAAGATTGCGACGACCCCACCAAACCAAGTGCTGATGAAACGCGTCGTACATTTTTTCAGGGAAAAACTCGAAGGCGGGTGTGCGCAAAGCTGTGTACTGATCGGGAACATTCCAATAGTCCCACACAAAGCGGCCACGATCGGAGCGGCGAGGATCTCCAAAACGCTCTTCAAAGTGCGCACGCATAACTTTAGCATTTTTGAAAAACGAATCAACCGTTAGCAACGATTGGCGCACGGGGGGTGTCTTTGTGATACGCGCATCAAGGCTTGAAGACTTTTTCGCATTAGATTTTGTCGCATTGGATTTTTTTACACTGGATTCTTGAATTAGCGCTTTTGGCATGCCCAACGATGTATCATCGCTAGCGCGCGAGGGAAAGCCTCAAGAACCAATCGAATGGCGGCCTTTGCGAAAAATCACGTCAAAGCAGGTTTCGCCGCGTTCAAGATACTTTTTTTCAAAATGAGTACGCGGCCTTTTGAAAGGGAAAGTTGCCAACTGGTAAGCCTGCTCGCTCAAAACGTCTAAATCCCAAAAGTCGCGGCCGTACAGTAGCGCTTCGGTGAAGTAAGCCTTCTTGTTGGTCGCAAGCTGGAGTGTACCGCCCTGTATGAGCTTGCGCAGGAGCTCGTGCATAAACGGCGCGCGCATCCAGCGTTTGTTGCTGGCTTTTGGCTCCGGATTTGGAAAAAGTAAAAAAATATGCTCGACGCTCTCGTCAGGAACATAGTCGCTCACCCAGTGCATAGCATTTGCATGGACCGGGTGCAGATTGGTCAGCT
>JAYVND010000388.1:0-1562 GCA_043758635.1 Bdellovibrionales bacterium | reverse complement strand
CAAAAAGCCTGTCAATTAAATTTGAATAAAATCTGTTTACGGACGCCATAAAGCCGGACGTAACGCTGAGGACTCGACGAAACTGTGAGAGTCGCTGCAGACCTGACGAAACTCCGAGGTCCGCTGCGGACCTGACGAAACTCCGAGGTCTGCTGCGGACTTGACGAAACTCTGTAGTCCGCTGCGGACCTGATTCGGTTTCACATCTATCGCGCCGCTGATTCGGCAAGTGCGTGAAAGACAGGACGAGATTGCAGATTTGATTGATTTTGCCGATTCCCAGCGAAGCTTTTCGTGCTAGGGGTATGCCTCAGACTTCGAGTGGCCTGCGTGACGTTTTCGATATTCGGAGTCTGCGGTAAAGCGCCGAAATCGACTCAGCTCGGCTAAAAAAACTGTGCCTGCCCTTAAAGACAGATCGAGAAACGACTGGTTAATCTCACAACGATTTCGATCATTCCGAGTGAAATTTGGGTGGGGGAGCTGTGGAAAAGAATGGCTCTGGCTCTGGCTCTCTTGCTCAATGTTCGAGCAAGACACGCTGAAGATTCCCTGAAAATTTGGGCAGGTAGCTTAAAACCACATCCACCGGAGGCTTACGACTTCTCTACTTTCAGAACGTGCATTTGTGTGGTTGAAAACGAGCTTCGTACGCACATTCAAATCGCGGTAAATTTCGAAATTTAATTTTGAATCGGTCGCGGTGTAGGTGAGCGATGCGTTGGTGTAGCCTTTGTACTTCATCTCTGCTTTGGTCTGGAATGGATCGACATTCACCGCAAATGAATGCTTTATCCCACCGGGCTTCGAGCCGCCAAACGTCGTTTCGGTTTTCATGGAGTCCTGAACGCTTGTCGCCGTCTTACCGACCGAACTTTGTTTAATGGTCGGCGACTGAAGATAATTTCCTACCGAGTAGCCGAGGATCGTTGTCATTACGGGAGCGTTTGGATTGGTCTGCGTGGTCTGCATGCCCTGCAACTTTTGAGCGGGAATCACGCGCGCGATGTCAGCAGAAGTATAATCTCCGGCGGGAGAGACAACTTCGATATTGCGCGCATCCATTCCTCGCCCCATGTTTTGAGAACTAGGGAAAAACAGTACAATTTGTCGAGGCTTTGCGTACGTGTCGTAGTCGTCGTTGGTCAAAAGATGGGGCGGAATTGAAGCCTTGCATGGAGATGTTTTGAAGAGGAGCGCCCCGAAGAAAGCCATGATTGGGCAAACCTGTGCGGCTGTCGGCGTGGTCAACGAAGCAACCAGGGTACAAACCGTTGATAGTTTTTTAGCCGCTTTGAGCATCAACCCATCCATCCGCAGGAGTTTTACAATCTCTTCATCTTCCCCATTCTCCGTTTTAGATCGGATAGGGGACAGGCCTCGCATCCCTGCAAGGTCGTGTCGTAAGATCGCTTAACAGAATAATAAAGCAAACGGAGTGCCGTGGTTAAAGGCGCTAAGTTGTTGATCCACGGTTCAAGGGTGGTGCGAACCAGTCGTTAGATTAGGCGGGTGTCAAATCATCGAACAGATTCAGGTGCTTTCTTTACCTGGCAGCGAAG
>JAYVND010000387.1:0-1566 GCA_043758635.1 Bdellovibrionales bacterium | reverse complement strand
TCTGATGAATCGCCTTCACCGCATCATCAAAATGTTTCTGCCTCTCGCGAAATTTTTTATCAAACGCATTTCGCTTTGCTTCTTCTTCGGCGAAAACTTTTTTGCGAGCCTGGTCTTGGCTACTCATAAAATCTCTGCGCTCCAGAACCGTGTGCGAAGCCGAGTTGTGAATCGTCCGCGCTTCCGCCAGTTCTTTAAATCTCGTATCACGAACGGTGCGCGCTTGAGTCGAAAATGCATCGTGCTCATCTCGTCTCGCTTTGTCGTGCTGATCACGCGCAAGTGACATCAATTTGTTAAATTGCGACCTCAGCTCAGACGGCTGTGCGTTTGAAGTCGGAACTGCTTTAAGAAAATCCTCGACCGGAGCCAGTTCCGATTCCGATTCTGTCGCGGATTCAGGCGTATTTTCTCTCGCACCATCAATCTTTGCTGACTGATCCTTGGCAGTCGGGGGGGTTGCGCTCTCACGGGGGCGCAACTGATGAGCAAAAGCCGCCGAACCGACTGATATAATTCCGAGACATGCCAGCAGGGCCAAGCCTGCCGATATTTGAAATCTGAACTCTGGTAGATTGAGTGTGCGCAATGGGGGATGGATTTTCAGAGAAAACTCCTCACTTCGTAAACCAGGTCAGGTTGCCGGCACTGGAGAGAGATTTACTTTCGACGAGCCTGCTCGAGTTCGCGTTGCGCATCCCGTGAGCGTTCGGTGTCGCGCTTGTCTGAGGCTTTTTTGCCTTTAACGATTGCGATCTCCGCTTTTGCCCATCCCTTGATGAAATAAAGCTTCAACGGCACACACGTGAGGCCTTTGACTTCGATCGCTTTGATGATGCGCTCAAGCTCGTTGCGGTTGAGCAACAGTTTGCGGCCACGCTCGGGCTCGTGATTGTTGTAGCTCGACGCGCGATAAACGCTGACATGCGCGTTCGAGAGAAAGGCTTCACCGTTTCGGATTGTCACGAATGCATCTTTCAAATTTCCGTCGCCGGCGCGCATCGATTTTACTTCACTTCCCTGGAGCACGAGTCCAGCCTCAAAAGTCTCCTCGACCGTGTAGTCGAAGCGAGCCTTGCGATTTTCGGCGATCATCTTTACTGTCTCTTTAGCTGGCTTCATTGTCCCAATCCTCTAGCTGCCAAATAAAGGCGGACGAAGGCCTTCGGGTCAAGCTCTTCTGCTCGCGCAGTCGGAAGCAACTTTTCAGCCTGATAGATGGTTTCGAGCTGGCTCGAAACTTCGTCACGACGAGCAACCGACGAGTAATAGGTGCCCATCAAATTTTTTGCCATGAGTTTACGCCTCTGTGAAAAAGCGCCTTTCACAAATTTCAAATATTCTTCGGCGTTAGGTGCCATTGTCGCCGCCGCGTTTTTACTCAGTTCGTTTGACCCGGAATCCGTCGATGCTCCAAAAACTTGCGCGACTTCGCGTTTTCGGAACATCATCACTCGACTCGAAACATTTGGCGGTGGATAAAACGACTGTGGCCCTGCATCGACCACCGTGCTGATCTCCCAAAATGTTTGTGCAATCACCGTAAGTAAACCGTATTCGGCCGTG
>JAYVND010000386.1:0-1568 GCA_043758635.1 Bdellovibrionales bacterium | reverse complement strand
CACGATCAAAGCACAGACGGTTCGCCTTGAGTATCAGGCGGACGACGGCAATCTCTATCAAATGAATTTGATTGATACGCCGGGGCACGTGGATTTTTCGTATGAAGTTTCCCGAAGCTTGGCGGCCTGCGATGGTGCAGTGTTGGTGGTCGATGCAGCTCAAGGTGTGGAAGCGCAGACGCTTGCCAATGTTTATTTAGCACTCGAGAACAACCTTGAGATCATTCCTGTATTAAATAAAATTGATTTACCCTCAGCCGATATCGAAGGTGTGAAGCAACAAATCGAAGATGCGATCGGTATTGATACGTCTGATGCGATTCTTGCGAGTGCCAAAGAGCGCATTGGCATCAAAGAGATTCTCGAAGCCGTCGTCAAACGTGTTCCGGCACCTGTTGCAGATCGAAGCTTGCCCCTTCGTGCGCTGGTTTTCGATTCGTGGTTCGACTCCTACCAAGGCGTCGTCATTCTTTGCCGCGTGGTCGACGGAAAAGTCGCCAAAGGCGACCGTATCAAGTTCATGCTTGGTGATCTTGATACGGATTTCGAAGTTCTAAAACTGGGAACCTACTCTCCCAAGCCAGTTGAATGTCTAGCGCTCGGAGCAGGTGAAGTGGGTTTCTTCATTTGCGGCATCAAAGACATTCGCCAAGTTAAAGTCGGCGACACGGTCACAATGGCGAAAAAAGGCGCAACCGTTGCGCTCGCCGGTTTTCGTCGAATCAAGCCAATGGTTTTTTCAGGAATCTTCCCGGTGATTTCAAGTGACTACGAAAACCTAAAAGACGCTCTCGATAAGCTCGTTTTGAACGATTCCTCGCTTACATTTGAAGTCGAAAAATCAGCAGCTCTTGGCTTCGGTTATCGCTGTGGATTTTTGGGGCTTCTGCATATGGAGATCGTCCAGGAGCGCTTGGAGCGTGAGTTCAATTTGAACTTGATCACAACTGCACCAACGGTTGTTTACAAACTTAAGAACACCGAAGGCCTTGAATATGAGCTCGAGAATCCAGCATTCATGCCGGATCCAACTCAAATTGCATGGATGGCCGAGCCTTTTGTAAAAGTAACGGTTCACACCCCGCCTGAGTTTATTGGTTCAATCTTGAAGCTTTGTGAAGACAAACGTGGGATCCAGGTCAAGATGGATTACATTAACGATCGCAAAGTGATCATCGAATACAAGCTACCGCTCAACGAAATGGTCATGGATTTTTACGATCGTCTCAAGTCGATCACCAAAGGCTACGCTTCGATGGAGTATGAATTCCTCGAATTCGTTGAGTCCGACCTCGTTAAGCTCGACATTTTGATCAACAGCGAGCCAATCGATGCGTTGTCACTGATCGTTCACCGCTCAAAGGCGCTGAACCGCGGTCGACTCTTGGTTGAAAAGATGCGGGAGTTGATTCCACGTCAGCAGTACCAAGTTGCGATCCAGGCGGCGATCGGGGCGAAGATCGTCGCACGTGAAACTTTGTCGGCTCTCAGAAAAGATGTGACCGCCAAGTGTTACGGTGGTGATATCTCACGTAAGCGCAAACTCTTGGAGCGCCAAAAAGAAGGTA
>JAYVND010000385.1:0-1568 GCA_043758635.1 Bdellovibrionales bacterium | reverse complement strand
TTGCCGAGGTCGGTCATGTCAGCATTTTCGATTCTTCTTGTTGCGATGGCTTTCACTTTGTTGGCTTAGTTTTTCGCGCGCGTCCGATGAAGACTCGGATGATGACGGGGCGAAAACCACTCATTCAGCAAGAGGCGAAAAATCTTTGCGTCGCCAGTACAACGGTGGTCGAGACGAGGAGGAGCTCACGGTTCAGGCAGTATTGTCTCAGCCGGTTCGCTCGCCGGACGGGGTTCCGGGCGCAGCCGATGCGAATGCAGGCGCCCACGACTGAGCTCTTTCGCTGGATCTCGATTGAGCTCAATCTCAATTTCTTGTCATTTCCGTTCGTATTCGCTAGGTTGGATCTCGAAATCTTATGAGATCTCAAGGAGTCGTGATGAGCGAAATTCGCAGCGAAAATATTCTGCGCGAGACAATTGAGCGTGACACGATGGATGTGGACATTCTGATTGTAGGGGGCGGAGTGGCGGGTCTTTCGACTGCGATTCACCTACAGAAACTCATCGAAGCTTATAACGCTGCAATTGCTGATGGCTCGCAAGCAGGCACTCCAATCCCTGAACAGATGATTGCGGTCGTGGAGAAGGCTTCGGAAATTGGAGCACACTCACTTTCGGGAGCTGTCCTAAATCCGGCAGCGTTGCGAGAGTTGCTTCCCAACTACCGCGAAGAAGGTTGCCCGATCGAGGCCGACGTTCATTACGAAGCGCTTTACTACCTCACGGGCAGTTCGGCCATCAAGGCTCCCATCACACCGCCGCCGTTTCATAATGTGGGTAATCTCGTTATTTCTCTTTCGAAATTCAATCGTTGGTTGGGAGCTCAAGCCGAGGCCAAGGGCATTAATATCTTTGCGGGTTTCGCGGCGGTCGAGGCTCTCTACGACGGGGATCGAGTCATCGGAGTTCGTACGGGAGACAAAGGCGTTGATAAAGACGGCTCTCCAAAGTCAAATTTTGAACCGGGTCTTTTGCTGAAGGCGAAGCTTACAATATTCGCTGAGGGCACCCGCGGATCGCTGTTCCAAAAAGTGGCAAAGCGTCTGAATCTGACTGAAGGTAAAAATCCAGACGTTTACGAGCTCGGAGTCAAAGAGATCATTCAGTGCCGTGCGGGCACAATTACCGCGGGCGAAGTGATTCATACGGCGGGCTTTCCGTTTCACAAAGGTGTTGGTGGAACTTGGATCTACACTTTGCCAAATGACCAGATCAGCATTGGACTTGTCGGTTATCTCGACACGCCAGATCCACTTTTTGATCCCCACAGACTTTTGCAGCAGCTGAAAACACACCCGTTCGTTTACAAAATGATCGAAGGCGGAAAAGTTCTGGCCTACGGCGGAAAATCGTTGCCGGCCGGTGGCTGGTACTCGATGCCGAAACTTTATGCCGATGGAATGATGGTTGTTGGTGACTCGGCCTCAATGGTTGATGTGAAAAAGCTCAAGGGCATTCATTTGGCGATGAAGGCTGGAATGCTTGCAGCCGAGACAGCACTCGACGCGATTCAGGCGGATGATTTTTCTTCTAAGATTTTGGCGACCTACGAAGCTCGCATCAATG
>JAYVND010000384.1:0-1568 GCA_043758635.1 Bdellovibrionales bacterium | reverse complement strand
TGTGCGCATATGTCGTCAGTAGTCGCCTAATCTCCGAAAAACAACTCTTAGACGCGCACAGATTTAAATTTAAAAATTAGCTCGCTGCGAGGCAAGATGCCTTCAGACGCGGTGTTGCCGAGATCGTCTCCTGAATGAGTTTTGATTTCTCATCAGCATCTGCATTCTGATTCATGACCGAACTAAAGTTTGCTCTTAGAGTTTGACCTAAAAGCTGCGAATCCTGGCAGTTTAGGATCAACGCTAAACTGTCAACCGTCTCTCCTTGGCCGCGGGCGATGTCTTTACGCAAAGTTTCGCCATTGCTTTTAATGAAGAGTGCGGCTGCTAAGCCCTGTGCGGCAGGTGCACAATTCGAAGTGCCCGTCGTAATTGCGAAAGTCTGTCCACCAGTGCCGTTAAGCGTCGCAGCAACGATCTGAATATAGCCCGGCTGGTTGCCGAATACGATGGAGCCTAGACCGCAGCCCGCTTCTCCGTAGGCCCCAGTTGTTGAAGCAGCACGCATCTTGTGGCTCACATCTTTCGCGGTAGCAAAGGCAGATGCAGAAAACACGATGACAGAGGCTGCGATAAGAATATTTCGAACAGATTGCATAGATTTCTCCCTAAAAAAGATGAACTGTCTTGATTCCACCTAGTCGTTGCGTCCATGTCTACGATAAAACGAATTCTCAAGCATTTTCCATAATTCGAAGGTTGTTTTCGGATTTGTTAACGTCCGATCAGCATTGAGAGAAACAGACTTGCGTCCCTATTTGAATTCCAAAACAGCTGAATTAGCAAAGGACAGATTTTATGATGAATTCAATTGAGGGAACCGGCGAGAAATTTGATTTGGCAACTTTTTTTGAAGCGCAACGGATCTGCAAAATGGCAGTGCGACGTGTTGCTCTGAAAGTCGCCTCGGGGATGGTGGAGTCCGATGGCCAAAAGCTGGTCAAAGATGAATTCTCAAAATTAGGGATTTCGAAATTTTGGCACCCGACGAAATTTAGAATTGGAGCAGATACAACCAAAAACTTTAGAGAGCTCCCTGATCCGTTTGCTCGAATTGTACCAGGCACCCTATTTTTCATCGACGTTGGCCCCATCTATTTGGAACACGAAGCCGATTACGGCGAAACATTTCTCTTCAATGATAATGATAAAGGGAATGATATTGGGGATGATAATGCGGATGATTCGAAATGCCCTGAGATGGCTGATCTAGCGGTCGCTTCAGAGCGAATCTGGCACGAGACCGCGCGCCTCTGGAGAGAGGAGCATCTCACTGGTAAATCACTTTACGAAAGAGCGGCACTCTTCGCGAAAGCATCGGGATATAAACTCAATCCATTGATGGCAGGTCATCGACTAGGCGATTTTCCGCATGCACTGCACTCCAAGCTTCCACTTGCGGCGGCTGAGTTTACACCTTCCGCAAATCTTTGGGTGCTAGAAGTTCATCTTGTGAGCGAGAGATTAAATGGCCGCGTCCCAGTCTTGGTGGGAATTCAAAAGCGAGAACTCGCTCATGTGGGTGACGGTTTAGTAGTTTGATCTAGGCTGCTTCGTCAAGTAGCAGC
>JAYVND010000383.1:0-1569 GCA_043758635.1 Bdellovibrionales bacterium | reverse complement strand
ACTTGTCGCGATCATTAAGCCGGAAATTGAGAGTTTCGAGAAAAGACGCGTTGAAAAATATTTTATTAAAATCATCGGCTTAAATCTCTCTTCATATTGTCGTTGTTCAAACTGGTTGTTAATTCGCCATTTGAATCCACACCGCAAAATAAGTGGAAGCGTAGAGACTAAAATCCAAGTCTCATCCACCTTTCAATCCAATGCGAAACCACTTTCAATGACGATGTTCTTTCTCAGGTTCTGTTCCATCGTCGGACTTTGCAGTTTGAATGGGAGAGCCACGACGGCTGTTTCCGTCTTGCGAGCCCGGCCTATTGGCAATGATCTCCTCACCTCCAACTTCAGCCTGCATTCCACCAACCTCGCCGCGATTAAAACGATCGGCAATCCAACCAGTCACGTGAGGCATCGCCATCATCGCTCCCCATTGCGCAACTTTGCGCCCTGGCGAAGTGCCAAATAAAGTTCATGCCAACGCTCCAACTCCGATGACCAACCCAAGCGCCTCACGTGGATTTTCGCGGACGTAATCTCGCGCGCCCCGCAGAGTATGATCTGACTCCTCAAGCAGAATATCGATATCTTCGCGCAGTTTATCCGGAAGGTGCGCCATTAACTGCTGGCCAATTTCGTGGCCTATTTCGCCTACGGTAAATGAGTTCGATTTTGCCTCGGTGGAACGATCACTTGAACGGTCAGCTGATCGGTTATCTAAACGACCTGAAGCTGTTGCGCTCTTCGTAGATTCATTCGATAAAAATTCGCCCGATTTTCGCGCGCCGTTTGACCTTAAATTTTTTGATTCCAAGGAAAACCTCCATTTTAATTGCCGAATCCAATTGGATGGATAGCAATACAGTTTCATTTCGTTCATACCCACGGCTTGTGAGTGTCGATAAGCAAATTAGCCTGCGACTCCATTAATTTAGGCCTTCGGTTCAGAACTTATGTTTCGAGATGTTGTTTAATATGTGAAGAAGAGCCCGCTTCTCATTCCTTCTGCCTTCAACAGATCGTTATCAGATCGTTATCAGATCGTTATCAGAGCGTTATCAGAGCGTTGGCTGTGCAGTTTTGTCCATCATGCAGAGTACAGTTGTGCTAGTTTCAGCAAATGCAATTTTCTCGACGCCCAAATGACACGCGTAAAGCCTTTTTCAAACGCACCGTTTCAGCGCAGCTTCACGGACTTGGCGCCATCCTTGCCGCCGTTGGCGGGTACTTTTTGCTCCGTCGAGCTGCTTCTCAAAATGGAACTGCACATTTGATCGCGTGCGTGGCGTTTATTTTCGGCGGCATTGTCGTAATGTCAACAAGCTCTGTTTATCATTTTCTGCACGACGGATTTACAATTTCTCCGCGCCTGGAGCGGCTATTCGAGAAACTAGATCACACGGCAATTTATTTTTTTATCGCGGGAACCTATACTCCTTTTTTAATCAATTCCACGCAGGGAAATTGGCAGGCTGGCTTGATGATTGGAATTTGGACCCTTGCGTTTTTGGGAATCGTATACACTTTTGCACGCGAACATATGCCGCACTGGCTGCAGAACCGCTATCTCTACAC
>JAYVND010000382.1:0-5181 GCA_043758635.1 Bdellovibrionales bacterium | reverse complement strand
GCTGTATTGCAATGGTCATCGTCTGGAATGATCTCGCCGGCGGAAGCCGTGAATACTGCGCGGGGTTAATTGCGCTGAATTCACTTTTCCAAATCTTTACGTTTCCATTTTTAGCCTACTTCTTTTTGACGACTGTCACAAGTTGGCTAGGTCTAAAGTCTGTTGAAATATCGATTACGATTTGGGACGTTGCGATTGCTGTGCTGATTTATTTGGGAATTCCATTTTTAGCAGGCTTCCTTTCGCGAAAACTTCTAGTCTCTGCAAAGGGCCGAGACTGGTATGAATCGAAGTTCATTCCTAAAATTTCGCCCCTAACGCTGATTTTCCTACTCTTCACTATTGTAGTTATGTTTTCCCTGAAGGGTGACCGAATCGTTGAGCTTCCCTTTGATGTGATTCGCATCGCCATCCCGCTACTTATCTATTTTATCATCATGTTTTTGCTTTCATTCTACATGAGCCGCCGGGCTGGTGCTGACTACAAAAAATCAGCAACACTTTCCTTTACTGCAGCTTCAAATAACTTTGAGCTTGCAATAGCAGTTGCCGTTGCGACATTTGGAATTCATCATGGTGCCGCTTTTGCGGCCGTCATTGGCCCTCTGGTAGAAGTTCCTGCGCTGATCGGCCTTGTACATGTGTCTCTCTATTTCAAACGCCGCTTTTTTAGATCTACATCTATTGGCGCTGCTTAAATGAGTTCATATTTCGAAAAATCTGAGGAGGATCAGATGAATATTCTTTTTATGTGCGTTGCGAATTCTGCACGAAGCCAACTGGCCGAGGGGCTAGCCAGAGCTTTATTTCCCGATGCCGAAATTAAAAGTGCGGGTTCGCATCCTGGTCAATTAAATCCGTTCGCTGTTACCGCGATGAAGGAAATTGGCATTGATATTTCTCGCCAGTATTCGAAATCATGCGATGACCTTTCGCCAAAATTTATCATCAATCTTGACTACGTGATCACACTTTGCGCGGAAGAGGTCTGTCCCATACTTGTAACTCAAAATGCAAAGAAGCTTCACTGGCCGTTCGCCGATCCCGCAAGCAAAGAGCCGCTCTCCGAGGAACAATTACTGATTCGCTTTCGCGAAGCCAGAGACGCGATTCAAAAGAAGCTTCTCGAATGGAACAATGAGACATTTAAATTCCAGAGCAAATTGTAACGACATCCTTTGCTCTGGGTTGACTGCTTATCTATCGGACCGATTCGGCTTTCTGCGTAGGAAAGAACTTTGGCGAACCCCAGTTCGAACTTCGCGATTCATAAATAACCTTAGCCTGCGCTCGCCACACCCAAGACTGGAGGACATCAAGCTGACCAGCTGCTGCAAACACGATGACGATGCCAACTACCCACGCAAATAATTTATCGAGATTCATTTTTTACCTACCTTTGATTTCGTTTCATTTTTGTTTGGTTTCGTTTTCGAAGTCAGATGGTCTGCTGATCCATCGTGAAGTCTTCGGATTATTGATTTAATGACATTGTAGCTCCATGGCTTTTTCATGCGGGACTTGATGCCTCTGGCCTCGAGTCGACGAACGATGGAACTGATGCTCGTGCCCTGCTTCCAAAGATTTTGAATCAGCTGGAGCGTCGGGTACTCGATAGGATCTTTGATTACTTCGCCTTGAAAAAAGGAATAGCCAAACGGTGGCCTCGCACCTGTCTTGCCACGACCTTGACGCCATCGTTCAAACGGCATAGAGACCTGTGGTCGAAGTTCCTGCTTATGACCACGCAAGGAATCCCAAATAGATCCCCGCGAAAGACCCGTTTCGGCGGCGATATCGGTGACCGACATGCCTTGACGATAAAGAGGAGCCACTTTTTCGAAAATGGAAGTTGACGTTTTTCTGAAAAACTCAATAATATCAAGGGGTATCGAATTGTTGCTTAATAATGGTGTTGGGCATCCATTTTATATCATTGACCAATTTATGTTTTATAAGGGCTTCAATACGGGGCCTTTTTCTTTTGAGTCGCCATTCTAAGGTTCTTCTCACTTCGGTTCTTCGGTTCTTCGGTTCTTCTCACTTCATGGTGGGTCTGCGTTTAAAAGCACCTAACAACAAGCATTTAGCATTCTTAGTCGGTAATTTTCGAACGACTTATATCCGTAAGCCCGCTTTTGTACAAGCTTTGCGACATTATTAAAGCCTTCGGTTCGCGCATTCGTGAGCCTCATTTCAAAGTAGTTTAAGATCTCTTTGCGCCAGCTCATAAGGGTTCGTCTGAGCCTTTGGATGGACTTATTTTTGGACTGGCTTAAGTGGTCAGTCAGGCGCGTAAGCGCTTTTTTTCCTCGCGCAAGCCCTTTGGTTCGGTAGAACTTAAAAAGCATCTCACGAGCCCAGTAGAGTTCTTTTAGTTCTGGGTAATCGTTGAGCCAGCGATCGATTGCATCTTGCTCAAAGTATTTTAATTTATAGCGCGGTTTTAAAAGTAGCCAACGAAGTGGCAACTTTCGTTTGTCTCCGGTGATCTGCACGCGTGCTTTGTTGATCGCAGGCGTAAGTAGGCGCAGCACGTGGAACTTATCGGCAATCATCTTTGCATTCGGAAAAAACTCTCTCACGAATGATCGATAACTATCGCTCATGTCGAGGGTGACGTGTTTTACTTTTTCGCGCCCCTCGATGTCCTGAAGTTGGTACTATAATTCGTCTTTTGTTTTACCGAACGCCACCTCTCGGAGCCGTTTATTCTTGTGATCAGTGACAACCGTCACGAACTCAGCCCTACCTCTTCGCCTCGTAAAAAAGTGCTCATCAATGCCAATCACCTCAGGCCAAGGGTAATTAATCTTAGCTTTCGTTCTGACTTTAAGTTGCTCAAAGAGCGCCTTATAAATGAATCCGCTCGAGCAGCGATAAGACTTTCGAACTCGCTTTAAATCAGAGAAGTTCTCACAAGCCCATAGGATTTCTCTACGGTAGCGGCTTGTTGTTCGGTGGCGTTTTCCGATGCCTTTTACGGGCTCAGTGAATGGTTTCTTGCAAGGCTTGCAGAAGAAACGTCTTTTTTTAATTTTTAAAATAACCGCTTGTCCGCGGACGGGAGCGTCTTTCACGGTCACGATTCGATGATCGTAAACTACCGAAGAGGGAGAGGCGCATTTCGGGCAGACCTCGAACTTAGAGACTTTCTTCGTTTGAACGGTGCTCTCGGCAACTGAGCTTTCTTTCCAGGTCGAAAGTTTGAGTTCAGGGAGCAAAACAAATCGTGCTAATCTTTTGTGGCCGAGCATTGGCAGGACTCCGATCGATAAAATTTAGTGTGGTAACCAAATCTTACCGGCCAAGACCCTGCATTGCTCAGCACTTTTCTAACTCACCGCATTCCACTCTCAAGCGTGAAGAACCCATTCTAATTTTTTGCATCCTCACGTTTCCGCGCCATGGATAACGGCGACGAAAACCTTCCGCACTGCGCCGGAGCCGCCGCACCGTAATGATATAGCTAATTTTATTTGCGTGTCTTCGGGCCACTGAACATCTCTAAACTGGATTCATAGACTCAACAGCAACGTCGTCGAAGAACAACTTCAGTATTTTGCGAGTGGAGCCGATTCGTCGCTTCAACAGAGGTGAAGAGCCATGATTAAAATTCCAGCAAAAATGAAAAAGAAAATGACCGATGAACTGAAGACTTATCTCCCATTGGTATCGGCTTTGGTCTCCAGAGGGAAAAGCTCGAGCGAGGAAGACGCAAGAATCGTCCTAAATGATATCCTGCACTCTGTTCTTGGCTATGATAAATACAATGAATTAAAAACTGAGAAACGCGATCGCAATGGTCGGATTGATTACGCCGTCAAACTGAGCGATGGGCCTTTTAAAAACAAACCTGATAAATTTGATTTCGTAATTGAAGCCAAGGCTTGCCATGGTGAACTGAATCAAATCGTCGTTGATCAGACCATGGCTTACTGCCTTACGATGGGCCTTGAATTTTTCATTCTAACGAATGCGCAGAAATGGCAACTCTACAAAGTATATAAGCAAGGCAAGTCACCGCTGACGATTAAGATTCACGAGGCACATCTTAACAACTCTCAAAACGTAGAAGATCTCGTCGAAGACTTCTATCTTTTCTCGAGAGAAAGCTACGTGGCCGGAAATTGGCGCGTGATTGCAGATGTAACTAAGGCAACCAATACTGAAGATGTTGCAGCGGTTTTACTGAGCGACAAGGTTATCAGAGCAATTGCCAGAGAGTTGTCGCAGGAGCACGACGTGAAGGTTGGTGAAGAGGCTATACGAGAAATTCTTGAGCGTAAAATTCTCAGTAAATGGGGCGGAGAGCACAATCGGAAACTGCTCAAGAAGCTAAATGAAAAGCCGAAGAAAGACGAAAAAGATGTCGTCCAAGAATCGGCGAAAACTGAAAAATTACTTGCAGAATCGACCACGCCATCCAAAGAGGGACTTCCTGAGGCAGCATGAGATGGAATCGTTTTCAGATTCAAGCTACCGAATATAGCTCACACCTCTAAAGTCGGTTCCGCAATCGTTGCAGCTCTTCACGAGTCGAGCAATGCCTCTAAATTAAGCGCCACTTGACAAGCCTTCTAGGTAAAGGAGGCTTGCATGACTTTAGAAGCCCGTCACGAGGAAGCGATCAGAAGGCTACGCGCATACATCTTCGCTCGTTATACTGCTGCTGATCTCTGTATCAATCTCGCAAGCGAGAAAGTTGCACCTGCAATCCCGCCGTCAATGGTCGGCGCAGATGCCACGTTAGGCGGCCTGGATTACCGGCTGGTAATGAGGAGACATCTCGTACTTAGCGTTGCGCACCTCTGCAGCGATAAATTCGTGATTCACGTATCAATGTTTCAAATTAATGGCCCAACGATCACATGGCTAAGCGTGACCGCGAGGGCGAGATATCTATCTGATCAATTGAAGCGACTCATTGATCGAATGCTCGAGGAAGAGTCGGTTTGCGTGCAAATCCACACCTAGGGAAATAGTCTCAACTGCGCACTTCTGGCTGGCAACTCCAAGAATTAAACTTTGAGCGTACTTCTCAAATTTAGTGAAACTAAACAGCTTCCAAACGGAGCTCAACGGACCGCCTTGAGCGTGCAGACACCAGTCATTGAATTTCCTCCTGTTTGCCCGACGGGGCCAGTGACCGAGTTATAGCGAAAGTCGATCTGATCCGGA
>JAYVND010000381.1:0-5182 GCA_043758635.1 Bdellovibrionales bacterium | reverse complement strand
GACATCGACGGTGATCGCCGCACCATTCGCGCAATCTCCTAGTGAGGTGACGGCTGGGCAGAGCATTCCTTTCTGGCGAAAGTCAGTCGATCGGCTCTTGCAGATTCGTGAAGGACGCTCGATTCAAGTTTCATCTCGTCGAGAAGATTTAGCGAAGGGTGAAATGCGTTTTAGCTTCGATGGTGCGGGAGATGTTTCGCGCGACTGCGATTTCACGCGCGCGATGGCGCAGGAGTTTGAGCGGCTGCCACAAATCAGTGAACTTTTTAAAGATGTGGTGAGCGATGCGAGTCGCGGCCAAGCTTACATGAGAGCCGAGGCTCTCGGGTTCTCTGGGAAGCTGCTTTTGAATTCTGAAATTAAGCGGCCCAGTGAAGGTGAGCCGATTCTCAAATTTGAAGTTGTATGGGGAGCCTTCACCGGATTAGAAGGCGCACTTTTTTTTGATTCGGTTGGCCTAAATAAATGTGAGGTTTCGGTCGCGGCCTCTTTCAAGACATTCAACCCACCTTTGCCCAAGGCACTTTTAGGTTTTGCCCTCGAAGTATTGATTCAGAAGGTCGCCGAAAAAATGCGAAGTTATGCGGAGCGTACGAGTGTCGAGCCAATGAAGAATTCTCTAGATACTAGATCGAATCACCAGCCACTCACCCTAGAATCCATATTTTCGCGAGAGAACATTCCAGTTGCTCTGTTGCGACCGGCAAAAACATGTATCGATTCAACGAAGCCTTGAATTCCTTTGGCGATTCCGCAAAAAAAGTCTGCAAACATTTTGAGCGGCGCGCGGAATTTTTGCTCAATGGAAAAACAATCGTCGTGCGGGAGGACGGGCGAAACTCGATTGGAGTCTCCAAACCTGTTTTTTCAAAAGAAAAGGCGAAGATTTCTCTTCGCCTTCGTGAGTCAACTGTAAGCTTCTAACGAATTTTAGAAGTCACTACGACTCGAGGTATTTTTTTTGCGTGAACACCGCAAAAAAGTCCTTACTTTCAATTCAAGAGAGCAACTTGCATCGCTCTCTTGAACTTCAGTTGAGAGACTCCATCGCGGTGGTCCAACAATAACTAATTTCTGTCATTGGCACCACCTCCTCTCCAGGCACATACGCCTTGGAATTAAAGAATAGCGAGGGTCAGTGGCTGGAGCTAGTTCTTTTTACGTCAAATATTTTTTGGACAGCTATAAGGTCTTCTTTTGATACAAAATGCGTCTGTCACTTAGGTTTTGGACGTGTAAACTGGGCCACAACTCGACTCGCCCCGACTTCTCCTTGACTGTTAGTGAAGCGCTCAACAAGTGAAAATAATCAGGTGTATGAAAGGAACCTGAAATGGACGCATCTCAACTCGATCAGTACTGCCGCCTCGGAGAAAAAGCTGACCATCTTTGCCGCGAGGGAAAGACCCGTGACGCGCTTAAAGTTTACCAAGAGATTTTTGGAAAATTGGAGCGTGGAGACATCGACAGCTACTTAATGGCGAAGGTGACACTTGGTGTTCTTCGTGCGCACGTTAAACTTGGTGAGTTTAAGGATGCCTACTCCATTTGGAATGCCGGCATGGAAGAGTCCTTGTTCGGACTTGGTATCTACGCGCTTGAGAGTGCGCAGACCACGGTTCACGACATGATCACCTACGATATGCTCTGTGCGTTTTTGCATTCGCTTTCGATGAGCGATAAGCAAAGCTGTGCCGACGCGATTAATCAGTATATGTCACGCGTTTGCGAACATGCGGAAGAGTCGGGCGATCGCGATCTCATGCGCCTGGCGCTCTCGAATTGGAAGCAGCATCTGCGCGAGGTATTTCCGGCAAATTTGCCTCATGCAGCTGCGCAGCCATTGATTCATTTTGAACGTGATCTTGACGAAGCCGTCAAGCCACGCTCAATTGACTTCCCAATGCCGACTGAATGGGAGAAGCCACGCGACTTCTCGGAAATGTCACGAGTCGTGCAACTTAAAGCAAAGCAGTCTCCTCATGGAACTCATATGAGCGAACATTCGTCACATTCGAATAAAACTGCGAACCGAAATGTGAAAAAACAGGTTGGCTGAGCGTGGTCTTCAGTCAAGCGCAGTTTATTAAAGGCTGCCTTCGGGTGGCCTTTTCCTTTTGTGCCGGAAAAGCTGCCGGAAAAGCTGCCAGAAGAGTTGCCGGAAGAGTTGCCGGAAAAGTGTTCAGAGAAGTAGCCAGAAAAGTACCAGGCTGGGGGAGAGTATTAATTGCAAGCTCCGACCGCTGGTTTGTGGACATGGAATGGCTCTAAAGCAACAGCCTGGAGCTGAACGCCCAAATGACCGCAGGCTAGCCCCGGTTTTAGGTGAGGCTTAAGAGATGCTGTTGTCAAACTTGCGCCTTCATTGCTTTTTCGCGAGATCTTCGCTATTGAGACGCCTCACTGATATGAGCCTACTCGACATGAGCATGAGGCTGACACGAGGTTTCTAAATGAAAATCAGACTTGCCGAAATTCCTGCTGATGGTCGTAGTTTTAAATTTGATCGCACGACAGGCGAACTCAACGACACAATGAATGAGCTCGTACAGGCTCATCCCTACGATATTCAATTCACGATACGCCCGATCGGCAATGCGTTTGAACTTCGCGGTGAGCTCAACACTGTGATGAGCGAAATCTGCTCCACGTGCGGATACGATATTGAGATTCCAATCAAGCGTCGTCTCAGCGAAATCTTGATGGAAGAGGAAGAGACGGATCGTACCGGCAAGACATCGGGAGGCAGCAACTCCGCTAACTTTGATCCCAACTCGCCAAGTGTGTTCAATTACACAGACGATAACTTTGACACCAAAGCGTATGTTTTCGAGGCGGTCGGCGCATCAGAATCAAAATATCCGACTTGCGGACTTGATGACTGCGAAAACCTGGAAGAAGCTAGAGAGATTCAAGCTCGTCTGAAAGCTGAATTTGAATCTATCGATATAGAAAAAGAAGTCCACCCAGGCCTTGCGGCTCTGAAGGGCTTGGATTTCGGCTTCGACAAACGCAATTGATTCTTTAAGCTTTGCGGATGGCCGACCGAAAAGCCCTCATGTCGACGAATCGCGCTCTCTCCCAAATTTCGCAAGCCGCAAGCTTTTCAAGTCATGCTAACGATCGACGTTTTCCGCGCGTGTATCTGCACACATTGCAGCCCGAACTTGCAAAGGTTTTGGGCGCTCGGGGCGGATGGGTCGGAAGCAGCGAACTTGCCGTTTGCGATCTAAGTTACACCGGAGTCGCCTTTTTACGATCGGCGATGGCGCACGGTCCAATCTCTTTTCGCGAACGTGAACGCATGGAGCTCGTCTTGCACCTTGCAGGTGAGCGCGCGCCCGTCAAAGTTCAGGCAACACTCGTTCGCGCAACTGATGCCGTTGTCGCGTTTGATTTCAAAGCTCTGAATTCATCCACTCGGCTGATTATCGAAAAATTTCTGCAATCGAAGCTGGTAGGTCTTCACCTGCGACCAGTTGCGCGCGAACACTACCGGTCGGCCGAGACGCTTGAAGGTCTTACGCACTGGTTCCAGGGCCCAGCGAATACCAACATTTTGCTCTGGTACAGCGAGCTATCATTGAAAAAAGCGGTGATCGAAGTCGGCGATGATTGGCTCCAGTGGTTGGCAACACCCACCCAGGGTCTCAATCAAGCGGGCTGTCAGAGTGGCAGTGTGAGAGGCAGTCACATTCAGGAGCGTCTCGCTCCCATGACGGTCAAAGAATTTAGCAGTCGAGACGTCATCACTCTTCTGGGACTATCACCTTTTGTGTCCCGCGTTGTTGACATCCTTGCGCACGTTCCGGATGAAGAGAAGGTCTTGATTCCGTTGATTCGTGTATTGACGACCCCTTGATTTTTTAGGCTCGGTCGCCTCTCATCGTTGAAGCGGTGGATGAGGAGAGATCCGTGAGTTCGCAAGCGAGTTTGCCGAGTCATTTTGTTTACCATCACCGCGTGGCCTACCACGAGACCGATGCCATGGGTGTCGTTCATCATAGCAACCATATTAAATTTTTTGAAGAAGCACGGGTCGAGTGGCTTAGAGACCGTGGTCTCATGGAGCTCCATGCGCCTGTCGGGCCTTATATCTTTGCGGTGACCAAGCTCGAAACTCGCTACTATCGAACAGCCAAGTTTGATGACCTGTTGGAAGTGTGGGTGCAAGGTCGGTTGGTCGGCGTACGTATGCATTTTCGCTATGCGATCTGGTCTCCGCGGCTCACCGCATTCATTGCCGAGGGCACAACAGAGCTTGTGCCGGTGACCTCTCAGCTTCAGGCAACACGCCTGCCACGTGATGTCTGCGACCAGCTCCGCCTGGAGCCATGGACTGAACAATGGACCGCGCCGAGTTGAGCAGGCCGACTGGTGCGTTCCGTGGCTTGCCTCTGTTCGGACCCCATGTTCTAGTTTCTCCGAGCCCACTTACTGAATTGATGTCTGAATTGGTGTACTAAATTTTCGCTCAGTCTTCCACAGAATTTTTCGCTGAATTTTCTGAATCAGAAAGAAGTCACTGTATGGATCGCAACTTAGCTCTCGAATTTGTTCGCATCACTGAAGCTGCAGCTCTCGCTTGTTCACGCTTCATGGGACGGGGTGATGAAAAAGCCGCCGATCAGGCGGCGGTCAATGCAATGCGAAATGCCTTCAACAGCATCAACATAGATGGATGCGTGGTGATTGGAGAGGGCGAGCGCGACGAGGCGCCGATGCTCTACATCGGTGAAAGAGTTGGTATGAATGCGCCGCTCGCCCCTGCAGTTGATATTGCGCTCGATCCACTCGAAGGAACTACAATTTGCGCTACGGGTGGCGTCGGCGCGATTGCCGTGATTGCAGTTGCCGAAAAAGGGAATTTCTTGCACGCACCTGATACCTACATGGATAAAATTGCGGTGGGTCCACAGGCCCGTGGAAAAATTGATATCGATGCACCTGTCGAGGAGAATGTGCGCAATGTTGCAGCCGCTTTAGGCAAAGACATCAGCGAGATGACGATTGTAATTTTGGATCGCGCTCGTCATAAAGAATTGATTGCTCGGGTTCGGGCCCTCGGTGCCCGCATTCAACTGATTGGTGACGGTGATGTTTCGGCAGCAGTGGCCTGTGGAATTCCTGGTACGGGAATCGACATGTTGATTGGCATCGGTGGAGCTCCAGAAGGCGTGAT
>JAYVND010000380.1:0-1573 GCA_043758635.1 Bdellovibrionales bacterium | reverse complement strand
TCTCAACTTGGAAACCCATCTCCAGCATGCGATCGGCTTCATCTAATACAAGCGTTTGGATAAAACGCACATCCAAATTGTTGCGATCAATGTGATCCAAGATACGCCCTGGAGTACCCACAACAATATGCACACCTCCGCGAAGGGCAAGTGCTTGCGGTTTTCCGGGAACCCCGCCTGAGAGTGGAAGGACCTGGAGGCCGGGCATGCGGCGGCCAAGTTTGCGAATGTCATTTGTGACCTGCGCGCAGAGCTCACGCGTCGGGCATATCACCATAGCTTGCACGTGACGATCGGAGATCCGAATTTTCTGGAGAATTGGAAGAGTGAATGCAGCGGTTTTGCCGCTGCCGGTTTTCGACTGAGCGATGAGATCTTTTCCTATGAGCAACACCGGGATACTGAGTCGCTGAATAGGAGTCATCACCGTAAATTCTAGTTCTTGCAAAACCGTCTGCAAATCTTCAGAAAGAGGAAGGTTGGAAAATGCAGTGTCTGTCGTACTGATTGGCGTGGCGTCGCTCACGGGGATCCTTCGATCTTTTGAAATCTTCGTTTCGCTGGTGGTCGGTTCTAAATTAATTCTGTTGATTTTTGCCACCAGAAGGCTTGCGTTTTGCGACATACTCTTCGTAAGTGATGTACTCATCCCAAGCGACTTTGCCGTCTTGAATTTCGATCACTCGATTGGCAACCGTCTGAACGAACTCGTGGTCATGGCACGTGAAGATCACGGAGCCCTTGAATCGAGTCACTCCTTCGTTCACCGCCTGAATGCTTTCAAGATCTAGGTGACTTGTCGGCTGATCGAGCAGCAAAACGTTAGCGCCTGAGAGCATGACTTTTGAGAGCATGCAGCGAACCTTTTCGCCCCCCGAGAGCACGCTTGGTTTTTTAAGACCTTCGTCACGGCTGAAGAGCATTTTACCAAGGAAGCCGCGGATGAAGGATTCGTCTTTCTCTTCGGAAAACTGACGAAGCCAATCGACAAGCGTTGCCGCTTCGGAGTTTTGAAAATACTTGCTGTTGTCGGTTGGCAAATAAGCTTTGGTGACGGTGACACCCCATTTGTAATTGCCCGCATCGGCCGGCGTTTCGTCGGAGATAATGTCCATTAAAGCCGTTTTCGCTAGATCGTTTGGGCCGAGCAAAATGATCTTGTCGCCCCGGCGCATGGTGAGATTGAAATTCTTCAACAGCACTTCGCCATTCGACGATTTGTTGAGGTTTTCGATCGTGAGAACATCGCTACCGGCTTCGCGAGTTTGATCAAAACCTACGAACGGAGTTTTGCGGGTTGAAACCGGAAGCTCACTCAGATCGATTTTGTCCAAAAGCTTCGATCGTGAAGAAGCTTGAGCAGATTTCGAAGCATTTGCACTGAAGCGTGCGATGAAGGCTTTGAGCTCTTCGGCTTTGTCGGCATTCTTTTTTTGCTGATCAGCGCGCAAACGTTGGTTGAGTTCCGTCGACTGGCGCCAAAAGTCGTAGTTACCAGAGTAAATTGTCACTTTCGAATAATCGATATCGGCAATGTGCGTGCAAATTTTATTTAAGAAATGGCGATCATGCG
>JAYVND010000379.1:0-5191 GCA_043758635.1 Bdellovibrionales bacterium | reverse complement strand
CTTTTGCCGACCAGTGTTCCAGATTTTGCATTTTCACCATGCGGCGAACTAAGAATAATTCTATTGGTTCCGCGAATCGTCGACTTGATATCTGCATGATGATTGGAATCCCGATCAATCGTCGCACTAATTGTAATTTCGAATGTCGAGCCCTGCTCGCCAACCGCGTGGGAGCCCTGCTCGCCAACCGCGTGGGAGCCCTGCTCGCTCTTCGAATCCGTAATCCGCACGTCGCCGCCCATCGCTTTCGCCAATTGTTTAGAGATCGCAAGCCCGAGGCCGGTTCCGCCGTATTTGCGACGAGTGGAACCATCGGCTTGAGCGAATGGCTCAAACACTCGAATCGCCTCATCACGAGTCATTCCAATGCCCGAGTCTTTCACCACAAAACGAATCATCTCAACTTCGCCCTCATCTGGCCCAGTTCTACTATCGGTGCCTTTCGAAGAATCTACGTAAACGGATACGCCGCCCTTATTCGTGAACTTGATCGCATTTCCAGTCACATTCAATAGAATTTGTTTAAGTCGCAGAGGATCTGCGACAAATTTGGTGTGAGCCATGTGAGCGTCTCGTTGCACTGTAAGGGTGATCCCTTTTGTATCGGCGCGATTGCTCAATGTTTGTTCGAGATCATGCACAAGTTCATCCAGATCGAACGGTATCTTTTCGAGCTCCATGCGCTGCGCCTCAATCCGCGAAAGATCTAAAATGTCATCGATGATTCGCAGCAAGAGCTGACCGTTTCGCGATATCGAGGAGACAAATTCTTTCCGATCCTCTTGTGTCACCTCGCCTTGGCTCAGCACATCGGCGAAGCCGAGCACGGCTGTGAGCGGGGTGCGAATTTCGTGCGACATATTCGCCAAAAATTGGCTTTTTGCGATGTTGGCGAGCTCGGCTTCCTCTTTCAGGCGAGCCATAGTCTGAATTTGATTTTGTAAAAGCCGGCTTTGCTGATCAAGGCGAACAAACACAGCGACTTTACTTCGTACGATGTGGGGATTAAGCGGTTTAAAAAGAACGTCAACCGCTCCGCTGTCGTAGCCCTCAAAAATGACCGATTGTTCCATCTGATGTGCCGTTACAAAAAGAATGGGCAAATGCCGTCCCCGCTCCACACCACGCACCAGTCGAGCAAGATCAAAACCTGACATTGTCGGCATCATGACATCCAAGAGAGCCAGCGCAAACTCATGATCAAGAATTAAATCAAGCGCACGATCCGGTGTATCGGCGGTGTAGACTTCAACTTCGTCGGATTTGATCAGCTCCGAAAGAGCCAAGATATTTTCTTGAAGATCATCAACAATTAATATTTTGGTCTTCATGCTAACACCTGCCGGCTCTCAGAGCCGAATGAATTGATAAGTGAGGCAATCTCACCAAGGCGTAAAATCCGCTTGATGCCGCAAAGTTCAATTGCGGCTTTCGGCATCACTTCCACTTCGGCCTCCTGTGGGTCTTGCGCAACCGCCAGACCACCATTTTTAAAAATCTGACAGAGTCCGTGAGCACCATCGCGATTGGCGCCCGTAAGCAGAATTGCCAATATTTCTGGCCCATACGCACGTAGAGCAGATTCAAAAGTCACGTCAATGGATGGCCGTGAGTAGTGAACCGGTTCATCTTGTGACAATCCAAAAGTCATATCTCGCTCAACCAGCAGATGATAGTCAGGAGTCGCAAAATAAACCGTTTTACTCTCAATCGGCTGCTTGTCTTCAGGCTCCAAAACTTGACGCCGATCACCGCAGAAATAAACCTGACTCAAATCGGTTCTCGGCGACCGCGACAGATGTTGCACGACGACAATCGGTAAAGTCATATCCGGCCGTAGTTGTGACAAAATCTTTTGGATCGCGATCACCCCGCCCGCCGAAGCGCCGATGATAATCACCTTCGGAGTGAAGGGGGGCTCTACTTTTTTCAAATGGCTCCCCCCTCACGCTGACTTCGAGAGGGCGTTTGGTGCTCCGCTCGATTGCGTCGATAGATGCGCCATTTTTCATTCAGCGAATCGAAGCACGGCGCGAGCGGAGAGAACCGAAGCGTTTCCTTGCTCCCGAGACCTAAGAACGTCCCGTAGCGAAGAGACTTTTCAAAAAGCTCGAGCACGCGTGTTTGCAGGTCGCGATTGAAATAGATCAAAACGTTGCGGCAGAGAATCATATGGCACTCGGCAAACACGGAGTCGTGAACGAGGTTGTGCTCTGAGAAAACCACGTTGGTTGTCAGCTCAGAATCCATTTTAGCTAATCCGTAATCGGCTGTGTAATAGCTATGAAATAATTCACGTCCACCCGACTCTTGATAATTTTTTGTGTGGAGCTTCATTGACTCGATAGAAAAAATTCCGCCTTTTGCCGCCTTCAAGGCACGCGGATTGATGTCGGTCGCAAATATTGTTGAGCGATCAAACATGCCTTCTTCTTTGAGCACAATCGCGAGCGAATAAACCTCTTCGCCTGTGCTACAGCCAGCAATCCAGAAATTGACATTCGGATAGGTGCGAAGAGTCGGCATCACCTGCGTGCGCAATGCCTTAAAAAACTCGGGGTCACGAAACATCTCACTCGTGGTCACCGTCAAATAACTCAAAACTCGCGTGAAAAACTCGGGCTCTTTTAAGATTTTTCGCAGGAGCATCAACGAGTCTTCAATTTGAAACTTGGACATCACGGCTTGCAAACGACGAGTCAATGACGCCTCTGCATAGCCGCGAAAGTCATAGCCATACTGCTCCAGTATACCTTCAAGTAAGAGTCGGATTTCCAAATCATGGGCGGATCTCACTGCATCATCCCCTGCGTCGGCACCCAGACTTTAAGAACCGAGAGCAACATTGCGAGATTGATCGGCTTTGGGAGGTAATCGCTTGCGCCGGCCTCAATGCAGCGCTCGTATTCACCCTTCATCGTCTTGGCAGTAAGTGCAATGATTGGGAGCTTTCTAAAAACAAGATTTTTTCGAATTTGCCTCATGGCTTCGAAGCCATCCATCTTCGGCATCATGATATCCATCAGTACAACATCCACCTTGGGTAGCTTATCGAGTGCCTCGAGTGCTTCTAGACCATTGCGCGCGACGTGCACCTTAAAGCCACGCGTCTCGAGCGCGCTAGTGAGCGCAAAAACGTTTCGCAGATCATCGTCGACAACTAAAACTTGGCAACCATCAAATGCACGATCTTTTTGCCGAAGGTCGGCGAGCATCGCACGCTTGTCTTCGGGCAATGTCGCGCCCACACGGTGAAGAAAGAGGCTAACTTCATCAAGTAAACGCTCCGGTGACTTCGCGCCTTTGATAATAATGCTATCTGAGTAACGTCGTAAGCGATCTTCTTCAGCCTTGCTCAAATCTTTTCCGGTGTAAATGATCACCGGCGGAAGTGAGATATCGTCTCGATCGTTGAGCTTTTCGAGCAGCTCAAAACCTGAGCAGTCCGGCAGCGAAAGATCAAGAATCACACAGTCAATCACCGAGGTCGCCAACGCATGAAGTGCTGCGGCCCCTGTTCCCACGGTCACGATCTCCAAGTCGCGGCCCTCGACGAGTTCTGCGATTGCTTTGCGTTGGCGTTCATCGTCCTCTATAACCAAAAGTCTTTTGACCGATCGTGAAATGACATCTTCGATGCGCGCGAGCGCGGATCGTACCCCATCAATCGTCACTGGTTTACCTAAGTAACCGACCGCACCCATTCGCATAGCACTCTGCTGATGTTCGGACGCAGAAATTATGTGAATTGGGACATGTCGAAGGTTCGTATTCTCTTTCACCGTTTCGAGCACAGTCAAACCGTTCATTCCTGGCAAACGGATGTCGAGTAGAATCGCTTGCGGAGTGTGACGATTTAGAAGCGCCAGCGCGGTCTCCCCGTCGCCGACCGATATTGGTGTAAATCCAAAGCCGCGAGTCGCTTCGGCGACCGAATCCCTAAACTTGTCATCGTCTTCGACGATCAAAATGGTGCGCACGTCTTCAGGAAGGTCTTTCAGAAGTGCATCCACGACGGGTTGAAGTCGCGCTTCTTCCTCACTTTCTTGATGTGAAGTTTTCGCGCTTCGTGCGGGTGAAGCGCTGGATACACTCGCCTCATCGCCGTCGGTCAGCGAAGCACTCGACCGAAGTGTTCCAAAAGAAGAAGTCATCGACAACATCATCGTCGAGCGTACATCGGGCGTTTCATCATCTGGGCTCTCGGCAAGTTCAATTGGAATTTCGAGAGTGAAGGTGCTTCCTACCCCCGCCTCGCTTTCAACTGAGATCTGACCTTGCAGTAAATTTGCGAGCTCTCGAGAGATCGTAAGGCCAAGGCCAGTTCCACCGTACTTGCGACTGACCGAGCCGTCTGCTTGTTCAAAAGCCTCAAAAATCAGCTGCCTCTTTTCTTCGGCAATTCCGACGCCGGTGTCTTTCACGCTCACGCGCACAAATCCCTGACGATCAGATTCATCGACAGTCATCGTGACCGTGCCTTTGTCGGTAAACTTCACGGCATTCGACACAAGGTTCCGAACAATCTGCTGCATACGCTGTCGGTCGGTGAAGAGTCGTTTCGGCACATTGGCGGCAACCACCACTTCAAAAGTCAGATCTTTATTCTGAACCATTGGTTTGAAAAGACCGCGGATCTGCTCGACGAAACTCTCCACTGAAAATTTCTCAGGGCGAGCCGAAAGCTTGCGAGCCTCAAGTTTTGAAAGATCGAGAATATCATTAATAAGATTGAGAAGATCGCCACCCGATTCGTAAATCGTGCGCGAGAAGTCCACTTGTTGTGCCGTTAAGTTGCCCGCACGATTTTCATGAAGGAGGGTTGCTAGGATCATCAAACTATTGAGCGGCGTGCGCAGCTCATGCGACATCTTGGCCAAGAACTCGGATTTGTACTGGCTTGATTTTGCAAGCTCCAAAGCTTTAGCCTCGGTCTCAATTCGCGCAATCTCTAGATCCCGATTGCGAATATTGAGCGCTTCCCTCTGACTTTCGAGTGCGCGCGTCTGTTGCTCAAGCTCCTCGTTGATTTGTTGAAGCTCCTCTTGCTGAACCTGCAAACGTTCTTGAGACTGCAAAAGTGCATGGGTCTGCTCCTCGAGCTCTTCATTGTTCGTTCGAAGCTCTTCTTGCTGAGACTGCAGCTCTTCGCCTTGGCGCTGAGTCTCTTCTAAAAGATCTTGCTGACGAC
>JAYVND010000378.1:0-5199 GCA_043758635.1 Bdellovibrionales bacterium | reverse complement strand
CAGCACCGGCTGCAAAGTTGCCGGAAGCATCTCGCTTAACGATGGTGCCATTTACGTTCGAACTTGTCGCAGCGTTTGCTAAAAGCTCGGCTGCATGCACATTAGAAGCACTCGATGTACCAACGGATTGCACAGTTGCCGCAACTGATCCCGATCCACTTGCAGTGACGTCCCCTGTGAGTGCCGTGATCGTGCCACCAGAGCCAGCGCTTGAAGCAATCGCAACCCAAGCGCTTGCGTTGTATTGGTAAATTGTTTTCGAATCGGTTGCAAAAAAGATCGCCCCCGCTGCTGGACTTAAAGGCTTTGCAGCATCAAGGCCCGTTTGGATGCTTGGGCTTCCGCCTGCATTTCGAATGGCATCAGTGATTCCGTAACCAGCAAGTGTCGTCGGTGTTCCTGATGAGATCCCACTCCAAGGGAGAGATCCAATCGCTTGGCAGTTGAAATTATCAGTGATTGCCGACCAAGAGAGCGTCTGAGCATTCGTGCAGTTGGGTGCGACAAATAATAGGCCTGAGACCGTGCTTCGAAGATCCGCAATATTAAGCGCACGGAAGCTAGGTTGCGCGGCTCCTCCCGAAGTTGGTCCGGCAAAGACAGAATTGGCTGTTTGAGTCGCCAATGCTCCAGTCAGCGTTCCGCTTGAAGTGACCGGAGAGTTTGTGACTGTAAAAATGGAAGGTAAACTCAATCCAACGCTAGTGACCGTTCCAGAAGTTGCCGGTGCTGCCGCCTTCCATTGATTTGCGCCCTGATCCCAGGTTAGTAAAAGCCCGTTGCCAGCCGATGCGCTCACATCGGTTGCAATGGAAGAGATAAGGTTTTTCCCGGCTACGTGAGTGTCAGAGTATTTTTTTGTTGCAGCATCTTGCAATGCTGCTGGATCGGTGACGTTAGTGAGCTTATGAGACCCCATCGACTGGTCGGCAGTAAATGCGACACTGCCGTCTTTACGAATGATTTGCGCATAATCAGCATTCGATAGTAAGCCGGCCGTCGTTGATGCAGTGGCAGCCATTGGGATATTGAGAGTATGCGTGGCTGTGCCAGAGATGAAGGCGGGAGCCGTGCCAGAAATTCCAGTTGCGAAACTTTGAGTCGATGCAGTCAAACCGTTTAAACTCGTAAGCCCTGCTCCGGCAATACCGAGTGCCGCGGCAGTCGTTCCGTTCCAATACTTGATTTGGTTTGAGGCCGTGTTGTACCAGGTCTTACCAATATCGGCTGACGTGTTGGTGAGTGATCCCGTGAGCATAGCCTCAGTTGGATCGTCATAGCTTCCGAGTAAGAATGTCTTGCCGGAGTTCATTCCGACATTCCCTACACCCGTCAGGTTGTTTCCACCCATGGCAAGCGCACCCGTCATCGTATCGCCAGCTTTGTTGACCGGCGTATACCCAAGGGCTGTCGTGACGTCACTTGATACAATGTTGGTTGCAGATGTCACGCGGCCTTGAGCGTCGGTTGTGACTTTCGTATACGTACCCGCAGTGCCTGTATTTTTTAAAGTGAGCGAGCCGCCGGCTGTAATCGTTGCATCACCACTCATCGTTATTCCAATGATTGGTGCAGTTGCAGTGCCGGAATTTGTAATCGGTCCCGTCACACCAACACTCGTCACCGTACCAGCATTTGGTGTTGTCCAAGAGAGATTGCCTGTAGCATCAGTTGTTAGAACTTGGTTGGCCGCACCCACATTCAATGGCCAGGTGAGAGAGTACGAAGTTCCAACATTCACGGGAGCTTGTACAGTGACCGAGTTTGATCCGGAGTCTTTATATACGACGCCGCCACTAACAGAGGCTTGAGTTAAGCTTGCAGCACCGGCTGCAAAGTTGCCAGACGCATCGCGCTTAACGATAGTGCTTGCGGTATTAGCACTCGTCGCCGCATTTGCTAGAAGCTCGGCCGCGTGCACATTTGCGGCACTCGATGTGCCAACCGATTGCACGGTTGCCGCAACCGAGCCAGAGCCGCTTGCCGTCACATCACCATTCAAGGCCGTGATCGTGCCACCTGAGCCAGAGCTTGATGCAATCGCAACCCAGGCGCTTGAGTTGTACTGGTAAATTGTCTTCGTATCGGTTGCAAAGAATATAGCACCTGCTAATGGAGATGCCGGCTTTGCCGTATCAAGGCCCGTTTTAATACTCGGGCTTCCGCCTGCATTTTGAATGGCATCGGTGATTCCGTAACCAGCAACCGTTGTCGGAGTGCCTGATGAGATCGCACTCCAAGAGAGTGATCCAATCGCTTGGCAGTTAAAATTATCGGTGATTGCTGACCAAGAAAGCGTTTGCGCACTCGTACAATTGGGCGCGACAAAGAGGGGGCCTGAGACCGTGCTTCGAAGATCCGCAATATTAAGCGCACGGAAGCTAGGTTGCGCGGCACCTCCCGAAGTTGGTCCCGCAAAAACGGAATTAGCCGTCTGATTTGCAAGTGTCCCAGTGAGTGTTCCGCTTGAGGTTACCGGAGAGTTTGAAACCGTAAAGATAGAAGGGAGCGATAACCCGACACTCGTCACCGTGCCATTTGTTGTCGGCGCAGGTGCCAGC
Organism: Bdellovibrionales bacterium; assembly: GCA_043758635.1. Classification (GTDB taxonomy): domain Bacteria; phylum Bdellovibrionota; class Bdellovibrionia; order Bdellovibrionales; family JAMPXM01; genus JAYVND01. The sequence continues at coordinate 2,638 of JAYVND010000378.1, read as the reverse complement.
GCTTTCCATTGATTGCCGCTTTGATCCCAGGTCAGTAAAAACCCGTTACCGGCCGACCCGCTCACATCCGTCGCAGTGGTAGAGGCAAGATTCTTTCCGGCAACGTGAGTGTCAGAGTAATTCTTGGTTGTTGCATCCTGGCTTGAAACAGGATCAGTCAAATTGGTGAGTTTATGGAAGCCCATTGACTGATCAGCTGTAAATGCAACTGTCCCATCTTTTAAAATCGATTTGTTCCAAATTGCGTAGTCAGAATTTGCAACAAGGCCTGCCGTCGTACCAGGGGTTGCGGCCATCGGGATATTCAGCGTGTGAGTTGAGCCGCTTGAATTAAACGCAGGTACGGTGCCAGTTGTGCCGTTTGCAAATGTTTGAGTCGGACTCGTTAAACCATTGATTGATGAGATTGCAGTTGAGCCGGTTGCAGTAGTAACGACCGCTGTCCCGTTCCAGTACTTAATTTGGTTCGAGGTGCTGTTGTACCAAGTCACTCCGGCATAGGCTGGAGTGAGAGTGCTAATAAGTGTCGTCTCGCCGGCGTCAGTGTAGGCTCCGAGGCCTAGATAGTGACTTCCCGCAATTGTAATGTAGCCGGTATTGGTTAAATCTTTTCCTCCCATGGCGATAGAACCCGACATGGTACCGCCAGAGAGAGGAAGCTTTGTCGAATCAGTGCCGGATGGAATCAAGCTTGAGGCAAAAGTGCCTGTTGTAATTTTAGAAGCATCTAGATTTGGAATGTCTGGAGCGGCAAGAGTCGTCCCCGCACTCACTCGCCCCTGTGAATCGGTTGTGACTTTCGTGTAGGTACCAGCTAATCCCACCGCTGGCATTGAAATCGTGCCAGCTGAAGTAATGGTGCCGCCACTTAAGCCAGTCCCTGCCGTCACACTTGTCACTGATCCACCACCGGTACCTAAAGACTGCGTGCTACTGCCGTCGTAATAATCAAGACGGTTGGCAGTTGAGTCATACCAGATTGAACCTTTCACCGGCGCTGTTGGGGATCCCGCATAGACGGGAATATTCGTGCCGGTGGCGGTCGACGTCTTTGCATACAGAGTGGATGTGCCGGCAATTAAGTTCTGAAGCTGAGTGACATCGCTTAAGTTATCAAAAATCGATTCAATGTTAGCTTGAGTTGCAGCAGCAGTTGCGGAGTTGACTTGTAAAAAATCTGTCGCTTGCTTCCCTTGAAGTGAATCTGCATACAGCGCAAACGGAACACTCGAGATTGTATAATCATTTGAGAGCGTAACTGTTTGCGACCCATCGAAAAACGTAACCTTGAGCCTTCGCGCATCACTTGCTCCGGGCGTGTAGGTGCCGCAATCAAGACCGTTGAAGGGCGAAGAGTTTGAGAAGACTTTCGGAAATTGAGCCGTGGTAAAGCCGCCGGCCGGCACTCCGCTTCCGAGATTAAGATCAAATACTCCGTTTGAATTGGTCATGCTGAAGGTCTGCGTCTCTTTGTAGAGCGTGCAGTTTCCGCCAGCACTCATCAGTTGAAGCGAAAAAGTGACGCTCGGCGCTTGAAGGGGGGCCCCATTACTGTCAACGATCTGGCCTTGAAAATGAATCGTGCCAGGCATAGAAAGTGGACCCGCTTGCGCTCTCTGAGCCGTGAAGTTGATAAGCAAGCTAAGACCCAGTCCAACGGCAACGCTCCGTCTTACTCCACAGGTTTTAAAATCTGCGAGCGTCAATAGCGAAAGTCCGATGCGGGCAATACTAACTAAATAAGCAGACACGGACCTATTTTTAAAATTGAATTTTGTCATAACTCTCACCGCCCACTCTGCGCCGAGAGCGCGCCCGGGACGGATAAATAAAACGTGTAGGGACCAGCCACCTGCTTGAGAGGGGATGTAATATTACCGAGAGCTGCGCGCACTTGATACGGTCCGGCTGCGACAGAAGTCGCTCCGCCCGAGAGAACTTGAAGCTGATTATTATTAAGTGGTATCGGTAAAAACTGAACCGGCTTCTCAAGATCAACGTTTGCGATATTTAAGATTTTCATTGTGCGTTGACCAGCCGTCATTGCTTTCAAGACGCAGATTGAGATTCCATTTTTATCAGATGAGAAACACTGACTCGGTAGGACCGCTGCACCTGCGGAGATTGAAAATTCAGGCGTAAAGTTTGGAACAACTGTCCCGTCTGAATTCATCAAGCGAACGTCAACTTGAAGCTGATCAACTCCATTTGCCACAGCGGAATTAAGCACAAACATCTGAGATTTTTTAAAGTCAGGAGCAGATACGAGCTTCGTTATGGTTCCCGAAATCTTCACGCAACCACTTAAAAGCGCGCTCAAAAGCAAGATCAATAAAAGTGTCGGCAGAATGCGGCTTTGAGAAAATTTAATTTTGACCAACTTCTCACGCCTTTCTAACCGGTTACAGATTTATGCTGAATAATAAGATTACAGCTACTTCATCGGTAGAAACAGGGTCCAGCATAAGTTCCTGGTCTCCGAAGTCTCTTCAAAGGTGATCAGATGAAGAACGCTACATTAAAGACCAAGGACGAGGGAGGGTTCTGTTGCATAAACAGCAGCCATCGGCAAACTGTGGTATAACGCACTGATGAACACAAAACGTTTCCGATTTCCCAAAGATATCATTCTGTTAAG
>JAYVND010000377.1:0-1576 GCA_043758635.1 Bdellovibrionales bacterium | reverse complement strand
GCGATACGACTTTGCAACTGGTGACTTTGTCGGTTCTCTCGGTTGAAAACCAAAGAACGTACAACGACATCATGACGCTTCCGATCCCGAAACGTTTGAAGCCTGCTCAACGCCAGGCCTACGCACAGATGGTTGCATCAAAAGCACAACCGTTCTTGGCCAAACATAATGCGATCGAAGCAAAATTGAAGTCATTCTGGGACAATTCAAAAATGTTTGATGCAATGGTCGAGGATTACAATAAGTCGCGCCCAGAGTTCCGCCCGGTTTTGGCCAAAGACATGAAGACGATTGCGCAAGTTGCACCGAGCGACGTGAAGAGCGAGCTTTTGGGTGCGGTGAAAGACAACGGCGACATGCCGAGCAGTCGTGATGTTGAGAGCGCCCGGATGAGCGCAGAACAAAGTCCATTTAGTGCACGTCGTATGAAAACATTGAAAGAGCTCGAAGAAAAACGCGGCGGTGACACGATGGTGACCTACCTCGACGCCCGTTTGCTGAAGCTTGATCAAGGAGTGAAGTGATGACCAATCTCGATTTAGACTTCTTGAAGCGTTCTTCTGCAGAGCTCGATTGTCGCCTCAGCTGCGGTGTCGATCACGGTGTTAGTCGCGGCGCCAGTTGCGTCGTCGGTCGCGGCGTCAGTCGCCGTGCAAATTATAAAATGAGTCGCGCACTCACTTTCGTAATGGTCGCATCTTTCTTGGCAGCGGTTGGATTCACTTCGCTTTCGGCTCGGGCTGAAGTCGGTGATTCAGCGCAAGCGGCCGAAGTGATTCCACCTCGCCCTCGGCCTGCAAAATCTTCGAAAGCTTCGAAGAAGACCGCAAAAGCATCATTGAAAAAGAAAAGTGGCAAAGCGAATGCTTCGGCTCAGTCGGTCGGTGCTAAAGAAAAAACGGGACCGACAACGAAAGGCAAATTGAGCCGCGATGTGGTCTTCGACGGGTCGGTCGTAAACGGTAAATATTTGGCATCGGGCGAAGCAGTCTCGACTGTGGAGAACGAAAAGAAGCTCAACAATTTGATCGGAATGCGCGCGGATTTCAAAGATCGTTTGGACGATCAACGCGCGCAACTTCGCACAGTTTCGGATAAGTGAAGGTGGATGATATGAGTGCAAAGCAGCAACAAGGATTTTTCGCTCTCGAAAACGCTCAAGGTCGTGTGGTTCGCTCTTTCAATTGGGAGAGCAGCAAAATCACGGTGATCTTCCGCCACGATCAACGTCGCATCGAAACGGTTTCTTCGTTAAAGGAACTCGAAGATGCCGAGATTCCATTTTCGATCTTGGCCGAGTCGACTCCGAGTGAGATTCGTCGAGGTCCCCTGAAGATCGCCGGCGGCGCATCGATTCGTTGGGTGGATGAGGCATCTGAATTCTCACCTAGCTACGAGTTGAGCCAAGAAGACAATGAGAAAACTAAGAAAATCGTGGGCTATTCGGCCGGCGTTCAAGCAGCACTCGTTGGTCTGATGATCATCGGTGGCGCGTTTCTTGGAAACACACCGGCTTCGAAGGAAGCAACGGTCACGTTGATTCCTCAAGAGCAGGTGCAAGCAATGCTGAAAGAAG
>JAYVND010000376.1:0-5201 GCA_043758635.1 Bdellovibrionales bacterium | reverse complement strand
GGAGCCCGATAATGGATGGCCTTACGGTGATCTCTTTCGTCGCTGGTCGGCGACTCCAACTGCAACAGCTGCGGATGTCGCTAAAATTCTTGTTGATGAATATATTAAATCTTACTCCGGTGGCACTTACGGAAATGATGATGGTACGCTCTCCGCTGTCGACCTCACAAAGTTCGACGGCTTTGAATCTGACTTCAAACAATTCACTCAGTACCTGAGCCGACTTGATCAAAAAACTTTTTCCCACGTCATGAGAATCGCAAAGTCGACTCAAACCTTTGCATCGAGTGACTATGCAGACCTCGGTGATTTTTTACGTCTCCTGAAAAACGATAGCAATAGCTTTGACGTTGATGAAATAAGTCACCTTGAAGCATCACTCAACAGCATTCTCATCGCCAATGGCGACACGCCGTCATACAAGCTAGCAAAAGGGATTTCGTTTTGGTTACCGACGGATAGTGATGACTGGAAAGACTATCATGAACGCTATCGTGGACTTGAATTCGATTCGAGCACGGGTTGGTCGCAAATGGTTGAGCGAATATTCACTAAATGATTCGATCGACGTGATTCATAGAAAGGCTGAAATGCCCTTCCCCTTCGACAATGTGCAGACGTGCTCGTGGAAGAAGCGTCGCGGTCTGCACTGCCATTTCAAACGGCAGAATCAAATCCTGATCACCATGCCAAATTTCGATTGGCCCACGATAAGTCTCCAATCGAAAGGGCCACGGCTGAAGATAGGCTCCGGCATCTGCCTGCGCCCCCAGTCCGCTTTGTTTAAATGCCTCACGCACCGCTTGCGACATCACTTCTATAGCGGCTGGATCTTTGAGACAAAGTTCATCTGCCGGAGCAAGTTTAAAAAATTTCTGAAGAATGAGCGGTCTCTGATTTCCCTGCTCCTTTGGACCGGCTTTTTTCATAAGCCAAGATGGAACGTATCGCAAAATAGTCAGCGCCACTCTCGATGAATTTGGTATGAAGCGCTCAAAGCCAGGCGCAAAGACAGGTCCCAGTCCACTCACGATGTGAAATTTTTGAACATGTTTTGGAAAATGCTCGATAAACCAAAATGCGAAAGGGCAGCCTCCGCTCACACCAAAAATTTCAAACTCATTCCAGCCCTCAGTCATTGTCACGGCGATCGCATCAAAACCTGTTTGCCGAATCTGTAAGTCAACGGCCGGCGATGTGTGATTGTAACCAGGTCGATCAATTGCAATCACACTCATTTCTTTTTCAATTAAACAAGAATTGAAAAGTTCAACCTGAGCGCTGGACCCCGGGAATCCGTGAAAGAACAAAATCTTTCGCGGCCCGATTCCGATTTTGCGATAAGAAATCGTACGTCCATCGCGAGTCTTGATTTTTGCAATTGATAGATTTGCCATCCCGAAATGCTAGCAAGAATTTAATACGTCCACAATCTCGCAGACTATCGACGGTCAAGAATGTTTCGAAACGTGATGTTGATTCGCGAGCCCATCGGCCGCTTCGACTTCATGACCGCGTGATACCAATTGTGTTGGGTCTCGCCGCGCATGAGTAGAAAACTACCGTCTTCAAGCTCGATCGATGTTTTGCGATTCGATGGTCGAGCTAAGTGCGCAAGGCGACTCTGATCACCGTCGGCAGACAATCGATGGGTGAGCTGCTTTTCGGATTGAGATGCCTGGCTCTCACGCAGGCGAAATTTAAGTGCACGCGTCACGCCGAAACTCACCGATCCGATAACTGGATTCGTTCCAAGCTCTTTTTCATTGTCCCGATGCCAGCCCATGCTATCGTCGCCGCCACGATAATAATTTAAGAGGGCCACGTTGAATTTCAAATCGAGATGCGACTCGATTTTGTTTTTGATTTCAAGCAAAGCAGAATTCCATCCACTCGGCTTCATTGTGATTCCCGAATATCGATACTCTCGCCCAGTGTCTCCATAGAGCGCCGTCAACCGGGGCTGCAAAACAGGCTTACCAAAGATTACGATGCTCTCATGTTTCCATACCACGGTGTCCAAGAGTTCTTCGATCAGTCGCGCGCTCTCCGGTTTCGAGAAAAACCGCGGTATATAACGGACATCACCTCTTGAGGGTAGAAGATTTCGAATTTTCGAGAGATCGATGCGGGCGTCATCATTCACGAATGACTCTTTAGCCGAGCCTCCGTGCTACGGCTAGTTAAAACGGTGCAAAACTCCGTTAGGACATACGCGAACCAAACAACCAACCAGCCAACTAATTCATCAACGGCGTGGATCATACCAGTAGCCAAGGGAATTTTTTTTGACTGGATACCCAAAAGCGATTTTCGCCGAGTTGTAGTAGGCGCAAAACGTCTCCGAAAAAGTGACTGACTTTCGAGCCAGCGTCTCGATGCACACCGTCTGCAAATTGCAATATTCTTTGCCACGCGTGCGAGAAAAATCACGCAGCCTGCGGGCGAAGGCCAAGTCCTCGCCGACTAAAAACTCTTCTGGAAATCCTCCTAGCTCTTCGAAAATTTCTCGCTGGCAGAAGAACATTCCAAGTGAAACGTTTTCTCTCTTCAGGATGATGGAATTAATTGCCGCATACGATAGCTTCTGAAGTCGGCTCTTGGTCTTTACGCCGGTCTTCACTCCTCCACCAAAATACTTGCCGGTTTCCATCGCTTGCCAGATTTTTACAAATGCATCGCGGGGCACAAATGTGTCGGCATCGACGGTCACGACGACACTGAGTTGACTATGGCGAGCACCATGATTGCGAACTCCAGCAATGTTGCGCTCGGTGTAGTTCAACACCCTCACACCGTAATCTTTGGCGACCAAAGCGGTGGCGTCATTAGAGGCGTTGTCGACCAAGATAATCTCGGTTTCGAGTTGAGTCTCTGAGCGCAAGCGTGCGCACGCCTCGAGGATTGCTTCCAGTGTCTGCGGCAGGCAGATGGCTTCATTGTAGGCAGGTATGATGACACTGATTCCGTGATTCATAGAAACAGCAGTAATGGTTTTCAAATCTCGTGTCATTCTTATGCCCAAATGTGCAGGGTAAATTGAACAAATCGATGCGCTTTTTATCACATCTGACGAAATTTGCGCGCGAGAGTGGCGGTGATTTGGAAAACAAGTTAAAGAGTGAGGTGCGACCATTTTGTAAAATCATCTCGTCAAGCGAGAAGGCCGCGCTCGGTACGGCCAGGATTCGCCGACAGTCGGCGAAGGTTTAATCGACGATCGGCCGAGATCCGAAATTGTCACGAGGGGTGTAATTTGAAAACAGTTCCTAAGACATCTCCCTCCGCGGTGCCCCTGAGTGCTGCGCCGGGAATTGCTCAAAGTCAGAGTGAACTTCAAGTTTTCACTCCCGAAATTTTAGTCGTTGGTGCGGGTGTCGCGGGTTCAACTCTTGCGATGTCACTCCGCAAGCAAGGCTTCGATGTACTCCTGGTCGACCGCCTCGCAAAGCCACTTAAAATCTTTAAAGGCGAATACCTTCAGCCTGCTGCAGTCCAATTTTTGGAGCAATTTGGAATTCAAGAAAAACTCACCACGGGCAACGCGATTCGCGAACTTCGATTCCGCGACATTGGCGAAAAGGGCGAAGTTTTATCGGATATCTTAATGGAATATCCCAAGGGGATGGCCGCACGATCGAGCGATCACCAGCATATTCTGAATGCCCTGTTTGAGCGCGCAACCGAACTGCTCGGCGACAAATTCTGGAGAGGCGCAGAACTCACACCCCTGAGCACCTCACCTCTGCAATTTCGCACGCGCCCTCGCCTCATGGTGAAGCGCAAAGACCAGCCGAACGTGATCGTTGAGCCCAAGTGGATCGTCGGTTGTGATGGACGCTTGTCATCGGTTCGTAAGTGGAGCGGCGGCCCTGCAGCAACGCTGAAAGAAGATGTGACGGTCGGAAGTGGCGCAGAATGGATTGTTGGATTTGAGATCGAACAGGCGGCACGTCGCCCCCAACGCTATGAGGTCTTCCGCTCATTCGAAAATGGTACAACCAGTCTCTTTTCGCTAGGCGATGACAAACAACGTTTGTACTACTCTCTTCCGATCGATCCCGATTCGTCTCAAAACCCAGTTCGCCTTGCACCAAAATTTGTAAGCGAAGTTTGGCAGACGATGGAAAAAAACGGATTCGAGAAGGCGCCTGCCGAGTTCTCAACTGTTCGCGCCTACTGCGCGGGAACGGCATGGTACGGACCAGCGGCACAAAGCCGAGTGATTCTCGCGGGCGATGCGCTTTGTGTAACAACCCCATTCGGTGGGCAAGGCATGACGGCCGCGTGTGAGCATGTGAAGGAGCTCGTTGAAAAATTTCCGTGGCGCACGACCGACCCGCTTTCACTCCTTCGTGCACGCACTGCCTACGGGGCGGCCACTCGTGCCACTTACAATCGGATCAACTTGATGAATTTTGGTCTTTACCAAATGTTCTTCAACCGTAGTTCGGTTTTGAAACTTCCCACTCAACATATCATCCGTTCGTGGCAGCAAAACCCAGAGCTCGCGGCTCGGGTGATGCGTCTATTTGCAGGTGTCGATACTGACCGACCAAGTCCCGCAGAACTTTTGAAACTTTGGGGAATTCATCCTGCGCAACAGATTCAAAGATTTGTGCCGAGCTTCGTTCGAAACATGTGGCAAGCGATTTGACCTAGGATTAAGGAGCGAAGAGAATGGATCCCCAAAAGCTAAATCTCTCCATCAATATTGCGACCGAAGCTCTTCTCGCAAAGCAACGCGGCGATGGGTCTTGGGCCGGCGAAGTCGAGTTGAACCCGGGCCCGACGGCGCAGGCCGTGATGATGCACGAAGCACTGCGGTTGCCATTTCCAGATCATCTCAAACCGAAAGCGGCACATTACATTCTTCGCACTCAGAATGAAGATGGCGGCTGGTCAAGTTTTTACGGCGCACCAAGTGATCTCTCCAACACGATCGAATGTTTTGTAGGTCTACGCCTTCTTGGCCATGCCGTGAGCGAGCCGAAATTGGCCACAGCGCGCGAGTTCATTTTGAAACATGGAGGACTTCCTAAAGCAAATGCCTGGACGCAGCTCTACGCCGCAGTTCTCGGAATAGCGCCTTGGGAAAATATCCATAAAACGCCAATCGAGATCATGCTGCTGCCAAAGTGGTCGATGATTCAGCTCGACGATCTTTCGTATTGGGTCAAAGCGATAACGATTCCAATGGC
>JAYVND010000375.1:0-5202 GCA_043758635.1 Bdellovibrionales bacterium | reverse complement strand
ACACGACTCAATCAGAAGTAAGCTGTCCTCAGGACTTGCAAGCAGCAATGAATTTTCAAGCTGCAGCTCAAGGCGGACGGTGTCTTTGACTAAGCGCCGAGCAATTTTATTTTGCCCCGAATCTTTCAAATCTTCTTCGAGGCTCTCCGCTTGCAAGCGTAGGCTTGCGAGCGAGGTCTTCATGTCATGAGTGAACGCTGCAAAGAAATTTTGAATGCGACGTGCCCGGCGCACTTCACTGAAAATAAAATACAAGAGCGCAAAGCCACCGGCCAAGAGTAAAACAATTAACGTCGAGCCTTCGCTCACCAGCATTCGATGCTGGCGACCAATCTCAACAGCGAGTGAATCGGCGAGAACTGGATTGGCATTTTTCTGTATTGTAACGAATCGCTGGATCTGTTGAATGCCGAATATCATCCACCAGCTCGCAAGCGCCACCGTTAACACGAGCCACAGAACGGCCGCAAGGAGCTTCGCCGAGAGCGAACGACTCTTGATCGGTCTTACTTTGGCGCCTGTCACATCGTTTGCGTTTTCAAGCCTCGGCAGATTGCCGGCAGGATCAAAAGATGCGTTAAACATGAATCTCCTCAACAGCCGCCATGATCTTGTACAAAGCCTGCTCCAAAATTGCATCGGTGTGTGCGAGTCCAATAAAGCTCACTTCATAACCACTCGGTGCAAGGTAAATGCCCTGCTTTGTACAAGCATGGAAGAGAGATTTAAATTTTTCTCCGTGCTGCGGAGGCAATTGTGAGAGGCGACGAATCGTTTGCCCTGTTGAGCCGTGCATCCAGAAAATTGAACCCTGGCGGGCAATCTCGATCGGTAAACCTTTTTTCTTAAATCCCGATGCAAGCTCTTCGGTGAAGCGTCGCGTGCGATCTTCTAAAACGGCATACACATTTTCTCGACACGCTTTCTGCAAAGTCGCAAGTCCCGCTCGCATGCCGACCGGGTTCGCGCTCAATGTTCCGGCTTGGTAAACCGGGCCATTTGGTGCCACGAGATCCATATACTCCCGCTTGCCACCGTAGCAGCCCACCGGAAATCCACCACCGAGAACTTTTCCATAAGTGACAAGATCTGGGCTCATGCCTAAAAGTTCCGCCATCCCTCCGAGCGCAACTCGAAATCCGGAAATAACTTCGTCAAAAATCACAAGGGTTTTATTTTCTTTTGCGACTTTCTCGAGCTTCTGTAGGAACTCGCGGCGCTGCAAAAGCAGCCCGTAATTGGCCGGAAGTGGCTCGATGATCACCGCAGCGATTTCGCCTTTGTGTTTTTCAAAGACAGCCATCATTCCCTCTTCGTCATCGAGCGGAGCGACGAGTGTTTCACTCGCGTAGGCAGCTGATACTCCGGCGCTGTCACTTGCTGACTCACCCGCAAGACCACTTCCTGCTTTGACGAGGAGTGAATCTGCGTGGCCGTGGTAGCAGCCCTCAAACTTTAAAATCTTATTTCGACCCGTTGCCGCGCGTGCCACTCGGAGTGCGCTCATCACGGCTTCAGTTCCAGAGCTCACGAAGCGAATTTTCTCGGCCCACTTCAGGCGTGAAGTGATCCACTCGGCGAGTTCAAGCGAGTAAGGTTCGCAGGCGCCGAAAGTCCACGCCAATTCCATCGTCTCGAGTACCACCTCGGAAACTTCAGGGTCACGGTGACCGAGCAGCAACGGCCCAAAGCTCTGACAAAAATCAATGTAGGTTTTGCCTTCGACGGAAGTGAGCGTTGCACCCTGTGCCGATTTAAAAAAGATCGGCGTCCCGCCAACGCTTTTGAAAGCGCGAACTGGTGAATGAACTCCGCCTGGCGCCACTTCGAGTGAGCGCGCGAAGAGCTGTTGGGAATCGAGACCACTCAAAGTTGTTGATGTTCCAGCCATGTCCAAATCCTTTTTATTTATGTCTTTTCAAATCATTGCGCCACGAATCCAGATCAAGCGCAATCTGGATTCGGCCCTCGAGGGCTGCCGATTCACCTAGAGCACGAAGCAAATATTGATGCGTGTGCCCAGGCCCCGAAGCATGATTTTTATTTTTAATTTCAGGAAAGAGAGAAACCGCTCGCTCGAAGCTCGAACCGCTCATCCAATAAAAATGCGTGCGATCACGCAAATCAGGCAGGCGGGTTTTAGTTTTGAGCCGATACGTCGCAACACTTTTCATGTCGGAGATGCTGGTGCGGTTGGAATCTTCGTGGGAAACCTTGGTCCACTCGAAAGTGTTCGGCAATGAAACCAACCGATCAATCTGCATTGGCTCCCGCTCGCCAAGTCCTTCGGATGACCCGTTGACCCAGATTCCGCGGGCCGCAAGTTTTTGCCAAGTTCGCAGTCCAGCGGTCCATATCAACTGGTGATTCGATGCTTGAAACTCAAGCGGCAGCGCATTTTCACGAGCCACGTAAATTGCTGGTGAGCCAGTGAGTTTCCCCAGTGCCACTTCGAGCTCTGTGCCAGTAAACACCTCGCGCTCAAAGAATGTTCCGTCTTCGCCCTCTTCGGGAAACACGCGCGTGTTCGGACTCGCGCTAACATCTGGTTGAGATAAGGTGCTTGATCTGCCGTTGCATTCAAGCTTCACGTGAGCGAGTGTCTCTCCGTGGTCGGTCTGACCACGCAAATACGTGATCTTCCCGAAATCGCGATTGAGAATCGTCACGCCAATTTTTTGATGGCAACCGCCGCCGTAGGAAGCCAAGATTTTTCGCTCCTCGTTGACCGAGTCGAAAGTCTCCTGGCAATTGAGCTTAGCGACCAGCGCCGCGAGCTCCGGGCGATTTTTGTGAATCTCAATCGCCAGTGCACCCTGAGCGGCCGCCGTTGGGTTGATGGAGAGTGGGAGTACCATGAACTGGGTTTGCTTGAGCACCGCGCGAATCACCGATTGCGCCTCGGCAAATTCTGGCTCGGGCGCCGAGATCAAGCGATCAAGTGCGGCTTTCGCAACAATCAGACCGTCGACATCTTGCTCGATTAATTTTTTAAGGCGAGTTGGAATATTTCCGCGAACCGGTTCAAACGAAATTGATTTCAATTTCGAAACCGCCTCCACCATTGGCAAATCGCCAACCACAGTTGCTTCAGGACCGTTTGGAGTCGAGCTCGATCCCGTTTCACGGGCGCCCGCACTCGGCACCGCAGAGCACGGCAAATGCGTGAGTAAAAACTCGCTCAAGTTATGTGAACGACGTGGCGAAGACGTCAAAATTTTAACGACACCCTTCTCTCGCATCGGCGCCAAACGATCACGACGGAACAAAAGCAAATCGCGCGTATCGGCGCGCGGAAGAGTCGCGACAATTTCGGTGTCCTTGCGCGCGATCGTCGGAAGATCTTTCCAAGAGTGAACCACCATGTCGGCAGTTCCATCCGTCAAATCACGCACAAAGTCCTCGGTGAAAACTCCCTTTTCTGGCATTTTCCAAAGTGGATCAGTTTGATTGAGATCGCCAAGCGACGACCGAAATTGAAATGTGACTTCAGTCGCACCCACTGATTTAAGTGCTTCGCCCACTCGATATGCTTGAAGTCTTGCCAGATCACTCTGGCGAGCGGAAATTCGAACCCGCATCCCTACGTCCCCTTTATCAGAGCCGCAAGATCCTCATTGAGCTATCGGGAGCTGGAGGGACAACAAGCGGCGAAAACAGTACTTCGCCCTCAGGCGCAAACATCTTCCCATCCAAATGGACGATATTCTACGTAGCGTTCGCGTTCTAAGACGGCCTGATCGATCGCGATCAATGCTTGTTCTTTGCGTGCGCTCACCCGCGCTAGATTGCTTGAAATGCGCTCGAGCAAATGCGCGAGAGTCACCACTCTCACATCATCGGCACTAGCATGCAAGTGAGCCGTGTCGAGAAGCAGGTCAGCAATTGCATCTTCTGTTGAATCTCCACGTGTGTCGGCAATCAGCGCAAGGCGCTCCGACGCCCCACTCTTCGCAAGCCACTGGATCGTCCACTCTGAAGTGACTGGTGCTGCAATAATGAGCGCCTCTGCTGTTCTCAAAACTGCCGAAGCCTCCTCGATCGCATGCAACTCAATACCTGGATTGCCTTCGATTTGCGCCTTTAGCTCGATCCGCGCTTTTTCAGGACTCCGGCAGTGAATGTGAACTCGCCCACCGTCTTGAAGTGTGTCTTTTGCAAGCCAAGGAAGCATTTCGCCAACTAAATGTCCTGCACCAAGAATATGAATCTCGTGCATCTGCTTCATTTCGCGACGAATCACGCTTCCATATGACTGACTGCCAAGATCGACGAGATGATTTTGGCGAATTTTTTTAGCATCTTCAAAAAGCACCTGAAAGACTTTACGAATTTGATTGCCCCAAGGTGTCGCCGGCGCTGAAAAAGCCGTGACGGCGTTTTTAAATTGTCCCGAAACTTCGGTCTCGCCCACTAGGGGCGACTGTAAACCACAAATCGTTTGAAGCAAGAAGCGGTACGCTTCAGAGCCTTCATAAATTTCGTCGTCGATGGTGATCGTTGGCGCCAGTACATTGTAGGCGTCGGATGAGCAGAGCACAACTTGCCGAAGACAAGTTTTCCAAGTGAATGACTCAATCAAGCGGGCATCTACCACGCCATTTATGGCAGGCATGTCGAGTGAACGAGCGAAGAACGCTGCCGCTGTCGAACCACCACGATGAATAAGAATCAGATCACTGAACATACTTTCAATTTAACGGAGGCCGCCCCAGTCTGTGTCACAGTTTTGTCATAACACCTCAAAACTCCTTCCGATTCGTTCGACCGCTCCATGATGAAACGAACTCAACGCTCCACGAGGCTTGCGTAGATCCAGTGAAGAAAGAGACTTTTTGATACGTTCATCTGTCTTAACGACGCAGAGCATTCCTCAGATCGATCAGCTTATGGATAGGCTACCTGGGCTAATATCAGGGTTGAAAATCTTAACCTCATCAGCCCGGTAAGGCTCTGAAAAGACGCCTCTTTCGCATCAAGCAGCTCGCTCTGGCGACCGATAGGTCTAAGTAGAAAATCAACTCCCGCCTGAGATGAGACCTATGAGCCAAGAACGAAAACGAAGCACCGCACAATCTCACGTCAGTCGACCAATTTTGAAAATTGCTCGCCCAGTGCTGAGCTCGCTGACTGATATTAGAAATCAAACTCCTCCCACTCAAAAAAGTGCAGATACTAAACAAAAATTTACTGATCCCGCTT
>JAYVND010000374.1:0-1579 GCA_043758635.1 Bdellovibrionales bacterium | reverse complement strand
CAGAAAGTTTTGCGACCGATTCGGTCCGATTGAATGAATTAGGATATAAAATGGTTGAGCTCGCGATCGTGGATCAGTTTCCGCAGAGTCGACACTATGAGGTGGTTTCGAGATTCGAGCAGCAGCAGGTCGTGTGAGGGCGAAGAGGCTGGCGCGCCCTAAAAATCCGGCTCGTGATCCTTAAAAAAAAAGGGGTGCCCGCCGGAAACTTTTCGATGGGGGGACATTTAAAGTTCACCGACGGGCTCAAAACAGGGGATCCATGGGGGTTGCCTTATACTACTTCAAGGTTTATGCCAGCCCCCAGAGAGCTCCAGATAGATTGAATTGATTTTAGACCTGTCTACGCTTTGGACAGCGCTGCCGAAGGCCGCACCACATTATGGGTTCTCAAATAAATAACGCCAGGACATCGCTGACAGATTTAGCAAATGCGTCGAAGTGACGTGGATTTAGGTCTTGGATCAGGATTTTGCAGGGATTTTTGGGAATTAGAATGACAGCTCGGTCGGGCTTTTATCTCGTTGGAATTACTACGTTCTGACAAGCAAAAAGGAGCCGCCGAGTGTCGAGTTTGAAATACCAGCTTTCGTTATTGATGCCAATGCTTTCGGATGAAGCGAGATCGAATTCTTCTCCAGAGGTTAAGCGGCGATTTTACAGGTTAAAGGCCGTGAGCGAGTCGCGGAGAGATTTAAGTAAAGCGTGTCGACTGCACGGGATATCGAGGCAGTGGTTTTATGAATAGGGCGCGCGTCTGTTGAAAAAAAGATCGCTTTCGGCGCTCGAATCGATTTCTAGACGTCCGCGTCGATCGCCTAAAAAAACTCCGCAGCGAATCGCTCGAAAGATCCGCGTCCTTCGAAAGTTGGAGCCATTTAGTGGACCAGATAGAATCAGATTAGATCTCAAAGAGCACTACAAGATCAACTGTCCGCCGAGGACCGTAAACAACGTTTTAAACCGTGAAGGCTTGATATCTAAGAAACGCTCAAAGCTGCTCACGAAGCGGCACCTAAAGCGCTATCGAAGGCCATTGCCAGGTTACTTGCAGATGGATTTTAAATACACGCCCTATTTTATAGATGGCGTGCAGACCTATCAACTATCGGCGGTAGATCACCATTTAACGTGGCGCCTGATCCGGTCCTATCAGAGCAAGGATGCTATAGCGGTAAAGTGGTTTATGCTTGAGCTAGAAAAACTCTGTCCGTTCCCAATCATCGAGCTACAAACGGATAATGATACGGCGTTTACCGATAAGTTTAGTTCCGCTCGAGGACTTGAGCCGACAGGTCTGCATAAACTAGATGAGTGGTGTACAAAACACGGAGTTGTTCATCGACTGATCCCGCCGGGAGTTAAAGAGCTCAACGGTAAAGTTGAAAATACTCATAAGCAGGATGACCGGGAATTCTTCTCGCAAGCGAGGGCGACAACTTACTTAGAGTTAAAACGCTTCACGATCGCCTACAATGAGGGTAGCGTGAGATTTTCCGTGTCTCGTTGTTAAATCAATGAATCAGTTGTTGTACCGTTTCTTCAATTTCGTTGCCCTTTTTGCGTCCCATCAGTTTTG
>JAYVND010000373.1:0-1583 GCA_043758635.1 Bdellovibrionales bacterium | reverse complement strand
TCAAGCAAAATGTTTTTGATTCTTAAAAAATCTCGCTCGATGTTGTTTCTCTGCTTGAAGGATCGTAAGCATTCCATCTGATGCTGTAGTTTTTATTTTTCTTCCAGCCTAGATTGAATCAGCGGGCTGGCGCAGTTTTGGCGAGCCTCTCAAAATGAAGAGCGACCGCAAACGGCGTGTAGTTTTTGGGGTTCGTCTGGAGATCAGTCAAATGGTTGAAGACGTAGCGGATATAATCTGTCAGATCGATTTGAGCTGCCGTGCAGGTGGCATTGATCGTCCGCAGGATGTCGAGAACCGCACGGCCATTTCTAGTTTTCCGAAACTTTGAACTTGAGAGCATGCACTTCTCGATTCGCAGAGCGCGCTCGATTCCATTGTTGGTATAATGCAGATGCGGGTTCCCCAAATACTCCGTGAGTTCTTGATAGTGATTCACAACGTAGTTGCAAGCTTTGTTGAGTTCCGTGTTTGGCGGCCAGATATCAGGCAAGGTTTCAAATCTATAGGTGGCGCGTCCCAGGATTTGACCGGTCGTCGCGGCAAAGCAACGATTGTAGATGGCTGTCCAAACCCATTTTGCGTAGCGACTCCTCATTTTGAGGATCACTTCTCTGCTTCTACCCTTTTGATCAATCATGGTTTCAATTTGAGAGAGCATGCAAAACCCGCGAAGCATGTAGTAACAAAGAGCCCCGTCTTCCTCTCGGTAGCGCCAAAATGGGCGTCTGGCGTGAGCACCGCAGCCGGCAATGGTGAGATCGAACTTCTTCATCAATTCACGGCTTGGAAGATTGCTGGTAGAGAGATCTCCCTGAAAGATTAGTGATTTCAGCTTCGGACTGCGAAGCTCGAGAGCTTGAGTCAAAAGATCGCCAACTGAGCCAAGATGAGTGCGGAAGAAGCGAATCGTGCTGCGAGGATCTTTTTGATCGGTGCGGCCGACAAGCAAACTGACGTTGAGTCCTTTTTTACTGCCCTCGCCATTCTTTTTGGATTGAGTGAACCCGAGCATCTCATCGATCTTTTTAGCCAAGCTTTCATCAGCAGGCTCTTCGAGCTCCAGCACTTTCGTTTTCGTGTCGTCACCTGAAACGATCCCGCAGTCGCTTAAGCTCTCGATTAAAGAAAAGTAAATTGGAAGCAGGTTGATCGCAACATACTGCAAAAGCCTGCAGATTTTGCTTGGTTGAAACTCCGGTTGGCCTATCATTGCCGCCAAGCGGTTGATCGGAATCGCAAAGCCCACGTGCATTTTAACGAGGTTTGCAATCGCATTCCAGGTGACGCCGTAGTTCTCCGGGCCCTCATCCTTCATCGAAGCACGAACGGATTTACCAGTTTTGGGATCAGTGACGGTTTCAACTTGATAGGTGGTCTCCGTCACTGAAATCTTCATGTCAACGCGCTTGGTGGTGTCGTGGGTAACGAGCAGTCCCTTCTCTCTCCCAAATTCTTTCATTCGTTCAACTTTCTTCTTATTTTCATGCTCCGACCGATCACTTGGAGGGTTCGAGAACATCATCTCGCACTCGAGCGCAAACTCGAGCTGGCGATTGGATTTGGTAGCCTTTCCTTTAAGC
>JAYVND010000372.1:0-5227 GCA_043758635.1 Bdellovibrionales bacterium | reverse complement strand
ACGGCCTGATTAACATCTTTTAGCTCGCGGTAGAGCCCGGGATCGATCCGTACTCCAAGCGTTTTTGCCATATTCATTGAATCGTTAATGCCGCGATTGATCTCCTGCAAAAGCCCCAGCGTGTCACCCCCGGTGCTCAAGATGCTTTTTAGCTCGGTGAGCTCAAGAATAGTTTGCTCAAGAATTTGGGCAAGCACCGCAACGTCCGCCCCCCACAGATCACCCTTTGCCCGATCGAGCGGACAAAAAAAGACAAGCCCGCAGGCCAGGAGCGTGATTACGCCCCGTTTTGCTCTCATTTGCATAAACTTGTCCTAATCTTAAGGGTTAAGGGCCGCTCCGTGTGGATAGGCCTCGGCCATATGTTGCAGTAGCGGTAAGCCGTGAAGTCTCTCATCCTTCAACACCGCGCGCTCGATGGCGCGTAGATCCATGGGATCTGTCGTCGCAAGCCAATACTCGAGCGGCGTGCTTTCAAGTACGACCACTTGCTTATCATCGCCTGCGACAAGGAATGCTTCTGAATAAAATCCCTTTTTTGAAGTCACGCTCTCCACAAGTTTGATCTCGCGCTCATTGAACCGCATGAGATTTTGGAGTGAGGGAAGATTCCCCCCAGTTTGCTTAAGCAGCCATTTTACGGACGCATTGGGAAGAATGGCCGATGCCACTATTGAATTTGCGAAATCGTCCATCGTCTGCGAGATCGCAATGGCGGAAGCTCGGTATTTCCGAAACGTACGAAAAACTTCTCCCAAAAATCGCGCCCCCGCCTCGTTTTCAAGCAAACTCCAACACTCATCGAAGATCACAAATTTCGGACTCGTACGATCCCGCTGCACCTCTCGCCAAATTAAATCTGTGATCACAAATAAGCACACCGCTTGCAAATCTGGCTGCGCCTCCATTCCCTTGAGATCAAAACAAACAATCTTCTTACCCAGCTGCAAATTTGTCTCTTGATCGACAAACTTTCCATACGTGGTCTGACCCACCCAGGGGCCGAGAATCTTACCGATTCTCTCGAGAGTTGGTTCGGAGTTGAGAAGTAGACGGTCGCGCAAATGCGTGAGCCGAGGTAAACTCTCTTGATTCATTACTTCCCGAATAGTGAGCTCAATCTCTGATCTCTCTAAGCGTCCGATGCCGGTTGAGCCAATCTCTTTTGTCATCAGCTCCACAAGAGATGTCATATATTTAATTTTCTGATCTTTTGCCTCTGTCGAGTTTTCACTTAAATCAAACGGGTTCATGCTTAAGCTCGAATCACTTCCAATTGCCACATACTGGCCCCCGAGATTTTCGGTGATCTTTTTATAGCTGCCGCCAATATCTATGATGTAAACACGAGGGTCCTCCTTCATCAGTTGGGCGATTAGGCAATTAGTGAGAAAGGACTTCCCGGCACCACTCCCTCCGCTGACGATCTGGTTAAAATTCGTAAGCGTTGGGCTGAACGGATCAAAGCTTACCAAGCCGCCTTCGCGGTTTTTTAAGAGAATGCGCGGCTCCTCGTGGCCCTTCCAATCGCCGAAGAGGGGCAGAAAGTCGGCGAGCACTTCCGTATGCATACGCCTTGATCTCTCGCGGACTCTTGCATTCGGAAGGCTTAGGTCAAAGAAAATGCTGGTTGCCGCAAGACTCTCAAGCATACCCTCTGCACCAGAAAGTTCGCGAAACTTCTGGAGGACGAGCTCTACCTGTGTATCGAGCTGAGTTTCTTCTTTAGCTCGAAGCACTATATTTAAGGCGACGTTGAAGATTTTCGTTGAACCATTAACCCTCGCCTCCAAAAGCGATTCGATATCTTTCAGTTTCGCTTCGCTTTCAAGATCGGTGACTCCTTTTTTTCCGATGTGCATGGCATAGGAAATCCGTCGCTGCGTCTGAAGAGTGAAATCTTCCTTTGCCTGGTCGAGCACCTCGATAGTGAGAAAAAGTTTTGAATCAAACGGCAGATCTCGCATACGCTCACTCATGGCAGAAAAAGTCTGCTGAGGCATAATCTTAAGACTCAGCACCCGGTGGACGTGATCACTCAGCACAAAACCCCGGGTTGATAAAATCAGGTCACTCAATAGTAAGTGATCCCGAAAATCATCCCGATTGAAGTGAGGTGGCGAAAGCGAGTAGCCTGGGTTCCATTGATCAAAGAGAAGAGCGAAGCTTTCGTCCTCGGTCAAAGCTTTGGCAACAACTCCAATACTCTCAAAGCCTGCTTTCACCGTCTCAGTGAGGCTATTAAAGAGTTTAAGCTCCGGCTCAAGGACCGCGCGCGACCACTCCAACTGTTCAATCGGTTTTTTCCAAAACTTGAAACCTCGATCCACCCGCACGGGCTTTCGAACAAATGGCCTGCGTAAGACAACGAAAAGCCGCTGGTTAGGGATACTGCCGGTGCTGTCTTCATCGCGTAACAAACGTATTCGCGAGCTGAGTAGGCACTCAGCCAGTGCGGGCGCGTGAGGGACAAGGCCTGCCTCATGCCGCGCGAGTGTCTCAGCGGACTGGCGAGTTACTACCTGAATAAACTGTATTGAAAGCCCGCTTGGCAGTCCGTTTAGGAAATCACAGGTCCCGGAGTGAAGCGAATTTAGAAACTCATCGGTCGAAGTTGAGATATCTTTTTGCGTAACTTCAAGGATCTGCCCAAGCGAAAAATCTTTAAAGATTAGCTTTCCTTCTTCAAAGCCCCAGACTTCAAGTTTATCAACGAGTGCCGCATTTGATTTCATTTTAAGAATTCACTTTCTTTTCCTGGTCGTGAGGTTGCGCTTTGAAGATCGCTCTTTTTCGACTCAACTCAAAACAGCTGAAAACTACGGGACTTAAATGAAAACGCGCTAAGTGTAGAATATAGTTTTCAGGCTTTCCTCTCTTTCCAAGTCTGAGGCCAAGGGCCAGCGCTGCCGCCGGCCCCCATGAGAGAAAAAATTTATACGGAAGACCACGCATGAGAAAATTCAAAACCGCTAAACAACTGAAGACGACAAATAAATCAACGATCTCAAATCCAAATACGAGAGTCTTCTTCTCAAGGCATCGATAGACTTCTGATGTTTCAAGCGCCAACCTCCACCTCCGATCTTCAGTGAATGAGGTTTCTGATAAACGACACAATCGATTCGGAACCAAATCCGACAATGGCGCCGATGATCGCGTAAATTAAATGCTGTCGGGCATTGGCGTGTCCTGCGACAAAACTTAGCCCCGCAATGACAAGTCCACACATGGCCGCTAGTGGGAGAAGTGTGCCAACAAGTTTTTCCTGAACTGCGGTGAGCGAGCTCTCGACGCTCCCGAATGCTACCGCCGGATTCAGCAATACAACGCTACAAACCGCGAGGGCCAAGAGGCCCATTGTAAGGCCCACGTTCTTTCCGGTATGCTTGAGCAAATTTTTTTCCTTCAAGCTCAATAAAATCTTCATAAGTCAGATCTCCTTTATTGGTTTTAAAAACTGAGCAAACCTTTTTGAAAATTAACTTCAGATAGCTCATGCCGCACTCCCGTCGTCGTCGTCATTCGCGCCGTCTTCAAAATCATTGTCATCGGTCTCAAAGCCACTGATTTCTTCTAGTTCCATTTCAATGTTTTCAAAGTAGTGCTCGAGATCCGGGTTGAGATTTTTCTCTTCCATGGAAATGAGACTCCAGATTTCGGCAAGTCGACATTGAACTGCTCGTGCCACGACGTCGTCTGTGTAGTTTGTCCATCCGTCGACATCTCGCTCGAGAAAATTTCTTAACCCATCAACGGCGCGGTCAAGGCGTGGGCAAGATTTCTCGTTTGCGATGGCCTCAAAAAACTCTTCGCAGTCATTTAAAAGTGTTTCGCTCAATTTCATTTTCCACCTCCGAAGTTGGTACCTGTTTCAAAACTGAGAGCGCCTCGTTTGACCTTTGAAATCGATGCCGTTTCGATTTGCTCAACTACGTTCTGGCCGCACTTGAGCAACCGCGCGGTTTGATTCACGGAAAAGTCGCACCAGTATCTAAAGAAAAGAATTTTGCGACCGATCTCAGGGAGATCGAACAGCGCTTCGCGCACACTCGAAAATCTGATGGCCGAGATCTCCTCCTGAAATCTTTTTGTGATGTAATTTCGCTTCTCGCGGATCGGATAAAGGCTTGGCTCGTCCCAAACGGACTCGAATTTTTGATCACTCGAATCAACCTCACCCCTCATATATGGCCCCGCGGCCACCGCGTCCCCGGGGTTAAGCTTTTTCAGGCGCGAGAGCGCTCTAGTTTTGATTAGGTTGATTCCGCTGCGCGATCTCCGCATTTCGAATGCAATTTCAACTTCTGTCAGGCCTTCCATGAATTTCATCCGGATAACCTCGCGCTCGAGCTCAGGAAGTTGGTGCAAAAGACGTTTGCTGTCCGTAAGTGATTCTTCACTTGGGCATTGAGAGTAGAGTTCAAAGACCGTGAACTCCTGGTGCTCACAGATGGACGCAAAAGCCTTTTGCGAGATTGTCGATTCAGTGGAGGCACCGTCATACCAATCTAGGTATGACTCCCACGTCGCGAGGTCCCAGTTTTTTACAAGTGGCTTAAGATCGATTGTCGCAATCTCAACTCCCGTAGGAGTTAACCAAGGCCGGTTTAGTTTATTTCGTAGCCGTCTCATTTTGTTTCTCCATCTCTGCGCCTCGTTTATCGAAGCGACTGTTGGAGACACCTATGAGCACGGACGGTTCCGCATTTTGCCACTCAAGCAAAATCAGCACTAAGTGTTTAGAGTGAATGAGGAACTGGGGGTTTTCTGTTACTAATCGAAAGTTTAAAAGTGGATCAAAAGAGCCACTCGAATTTGAGGTTTCGAGTGTATTCAAGGATTTAAGGGTGGCTCAAACGAGCCACCCTGTGGTTTATTTGAGCCACGGTTTATTCTGACTTATATAAACATATTTAATAGATGAGATAAGATAAGTAGAAGGCAAGGTCGCTTTTTCGCTATGCTCACGACGAAATGACAACCGCTTCGACGATGGGATGCCAGGTGGGTAAAAACCACCTGGCATTGTCGTAACTCTCAGATTCGATGATTTTTGTGGATGTCGGTTTGCTCAGGAGACGACGAGCGGGAGTTCCGCCAATTGATTCTTTGAGATGAGGTAGAGAGAGTTCTTCTCGCAGGCGAGTTTAATATCGGGCGCATCAAAATGACCGGTGACAAGGCAGCGATCAACTCCGGTAGGTAGAGTCTCAAGGTACGCAAG
>JAYVND010000371.1:0-1586 GCA_043758635.1 Bdellovibrionales bacterium | reverse complement strand
CCAATAGAGCAGCCCGATCGCGAGGATCGCGATTGCATTCATAAAGCGAGCAAACCTATTTCGACCATTGGTCACTTCAGACATCTTTCACCACTTCTTATTTGACGATTCGTCTCCGAATTTTCGCTAGCAGCGCTTGCGACTGCGGAATATTCAAGGCAAGCGTCATACCGAAATAAATCAGGCCATAAACTCCAAAGACCGCAAACGCTTTCATTGCACGCAACATCGAAGACTGTTGATCGGCAAAGTTTTGCGCCCACAATGTTTTGACCCCAAATCCAACGGCCATTGAAATGAGAGCCGCCGTCCAAAGCTTAGCAACGAACGAGGCCGGTACCCCCGTATGGCCCACGCGCTTGTTAAGCGCCCGGCGCAGAAGTATGAACTCAACCCATCCCGAAATTCCAGCGGTTGCTGTTAAGCCGACTGTCCCCCACATGCGATCAATACCGAACCAACCCGGCATCATCACTCCACCCAGATATCCGAGCACTGTCGTGAGCAACACACGAACCATCGCAAAACGAAGGGGAGATTTTGGATCTTGCAAAGCGTAGAATGTCGATGAGTAAAGTCGGCCAAGAGTCGTTGCCAGAAGTCCAACTGAACTGCCCGCGAGAGTAAACCAAACGTGTCTAACGTCGGCGTCGGAGAAGCGGCCGGACTGATAGAGAGCCGACACTCCTACGTCTCCTAAAAATACAAACGCGCACATCGATGGCACGATAAAAAAAGCAATTTGCTTTAAGCCGCGATCCACTTGGGCTTGCAATTGAGCCGAAGCTTCTTCGCTTGAATGCACACCGCCTTGTTCGCGCGCCATCTCTGCCAAACTCGCGGCCGACACCGACATTCCGAACAGACTCACCGGCAGGAGATAAATAGTTTGCGCGTAAGAAAGCGCCGACACCGCGCCCACAGGCAACCAACTTGCCAGGACGTTGTCGATGTACGCACTGATTTGCACAACTCCACGTGCCAAAACGACCGAGCTAAAGCTTGTAAGAACCGTCTTCACGTTTTTAGATTTGGTCTCAATCCTAAATTTCAAATGGGGTGCGAGTTTTAAGACCGTTGGAAGCTGAACTGCGAATTGCAAAACACTGCCGAGCACCAACCCCCACGCAGCCGTCTTTGCAAGGTCGGGCAAAGATTGATTTCTGAAAAATAAGAGTGAACCGATAATTGAGAAATTCCAAATCACGGGCGCGACATAGGAGAGAAAAAATCTTCGGTGACTGTTTAAAACGCCGAGGCACCAGGCCGACATGATTAAGAACGACATTGCCGGAAATAAAATCTGCACGAGCTGAATCGTAAGCTTCTTTGTATCACCTTCAAATCCGGGAGCGATCAAATCAATCATCAAAGGCGTTAGCAAAACTCCAACGACTGACAGCCCCGATGCAATCACCGCGAGCAAAGTTGCGATCACTCCGGCGACACGGTCCGCCTCAATATCATTCTTTTCGCCCAGAAGCTTCGCATACACCGGGATGAAAGATGCCGAGAGAATTCCCTCACCAAAAAGATTTTGCATAAAATTTGGAATCTTGAGAGCCGCATTGTATGCATCGGCTGGA
>JAYVND010000370.1:0-5234 GCA_043758635.1 Bdellovibrionales bacterium | reverse complement strand
CAGCCTCAAACTGCTCTCGTTTACAAACTTAGACACACGAACTGATTTGAAGCTGAACTGTTCGAGAATCTTTTAACAAGTATTTTTTCAAGTTGGGGAGCTCCGCGTGTCACGAATCGCCTAGGCAATTTCGAACAATTAAAGTTTTTTAATTGATCATCATTTGGAGTTTAGATGCTCAAATCCGCAGCGAGAAAGAGAGTGAATGAATATTAAGATAACCTTTACTCGCGTCTATCGAGATAAATTTAATTGCAACTAGCCAACTAGTTTTGTTAACTAAACCAGTCGGCATCGAATCGAGTTTCAAAGCTGAAGCAGAATATTTGCGCATAATTCTTTTCGCATATATCCAGCCGAAGTTGACGGAGCCCCCTGCGCGAGCGACTGGCGATCGCGAAAGTGGTCAAAGGTTGAATAAGCTGGAGCCTTGTGGTAGGTCGATCGAAGCTGGCCGATAATTGATTACGGAGGAATTTTATGAGACTCGTTATGACATCGCTCAATGATTATTTGCGCCAAAAACGCATGGACAGTGGAATGAGCCAGTTGGATGTTGCTCGCGAATTGGGCTATTCGTCTCCACAATTTGTTTCAAACTGGGAGCGTGGCCTCGTTTCGCCACCACTTGAGACAATTACAACACTGATCGCTCTTTACAAAATCCCTGCCGGTGAAGTTGTCGACAGAATCATGGATGAAACACGTAGCTACCTCGAGAGCCAGCTTCGCGGCCGTAGCTCGAAAGCCTCTAAATCTGCAGGCGCCGTCAAAAAACGCCCGAAAGCTAAAGCAAGCGCAAAATCACGCAAGTGATCTGACGGAGTTCGAATTTTACTTGATCGCCTAAAGGTCGCGTCGATCCAAAGAGCTGAGTCGATTCGGCGAGTTGAGTGGATTCAGTCAGCTGATCTAATGGTCAGTGCTGTTCAACGACGAAGTTTTAAACCCGTGCAAGCATGCATGGGTTTTTTTTCGACTGGTAAAACATTTCGTTTTAGGAGAAAGCGCCGGCAGCCCGTAATTGCGGCACAATTATTTTCCTCGATTCAAAATCGGAATCGCCGGCTCCACTCGCAGGCTGCTTCACTTGAACTCCCGCCTCATTCGCGCTAGTTTTTCAGTGTGCCAGAATTAAATTCAGCCCGTCCATTATTACGAAATACCGGCGTGAACGCCAGCGTGCCAGGTGCGCAAACTCCGTCGAAACGAGAGGGCGAAGCGCGCCCCCATCTCCTAATCGTCCGATTTTCAAGTTTTGGAGATATTGTTCAAGCTTTGAGCGCGCCGTTCGCATTTCACGAGCACCATGCAGAAGCGAAAGTGGATTGGCTGGTTCGAAAAGATTTTGAGGGACTGCTCATCGGAAACTCGAGTCTCAACGAGATTTTCTCGTTTGATCGAAAACAAAGCATCTGGCCGTTACTGCGCTTGAGTTGGAAACTCTCTGAAACCCCCTACACCCATCTCTACGATGCGCATTCGAACCTAAGATCCTTTTTTGTCAGATGCGTTTTCCAACTGCGATCATGGACTCAATTTAATTCTTTCGGCAAAAATCGACTTAAGATTGTGGTGCGCCCGAAGAGCCGGATTCGCCGCTTTCTTTATTTTAAATTCGGTTTCAAAACCCTACCAGAGCCTTTTCGTGGTTCGGCATCTTTTCTGTGGCCATTGGCTCCGTGGGGAATACCGGATCAGATACCCGCCGCTCCCCTTTTCCGAACCCATGTGACACTTCCGCGTGAGATACGCGAGCAAATTGAGACTCTCAGCCATCGTAACTCGGTTGACTTAAAAAGCGCCGCAGATTTTGACCGAGCACAACTAAAAACACGTCCTCGGATTGCACTCATCGCAAGCGCGGCGTGGGAGAGAAAGAGGTGGCCAGTCGCTCACTTCAACCGACTGATCGAGCTCTGGCCCGAGGCCGACTTTGTACTACTCGGCGGTCCAGAAGATACATTCCTTTCGGAAATCTCAAATTCTCACCCCGAACAAACCCTCAATCTTGCGGGCAAGCTATCACTTGCGGAGAGCAGCGAGCTCCTAAACCAGATGGATCTCGTGATTGCTAACGACACCGGGCTACTTCACGTTGCCGATCAATTGGGCCGACCTACTATTGCATTGATCGGTCCTAGTGCCTTTGGATATCCGTCGCAAAAAAATTCGCGAGTTTGCGAAATTAAGCTGAACTGCAAGCCCTGTTCGAAGGATGGGCGTGACCGCTGCCACAATTCGCTCTACAAGCGCTGCCTTGTTGAGCTTGCACCGGAAACTGTTCTAGAAACTGCTAAACAGCTTCTGGCTTCATCGCCGTGATCCAAATTTATCGCTTTCTTTATCAACGTATCTTCTGGCCGATTCTAAAATCCGCATTTTTTATTTTGCATTTCTTCAACCGCAAGATTGCCCGTGGGTGGGAGATGCGTCGGAGGTCCAAGCTAGGACTCAGGCCTTGGCAAGAAGGCTCCGGCCATCGGCGGCCCGTGTGGTTTCACTGCGCATCTGGGGAATTCGAATACGCAAAACCGGTGCTCGAACTCTTTAAAAAACAGCACCCGGAAATTCCAACTCTCGTTACGTTTTTTTCTCCAAGTATTGAGAAAGCCATTCTCAATTCAAGTCTCGTCGATATCGCACTACCCATGCCATGGGACACAACAAAGGCATGGCGCGAATTCTTTGACCATCACAAACCTCGTATGCTCTTAATTGCGCGGACCGACACCTGGCCCGAAATGCTAACTCAGGCAAAAAAGAACGAGATCCCCAGCCTCCTGTTTGCGGCGACGCTCACTGAGTCTTCTGGCCGATCAAAAGGGCTGGCGCGACCAATATCGCGGTGGATCTTCTCGCTCCTCTCCGAGATATTCTGCGTCTCTGAAAATGATTTGAAATGCTTTAAAGAGCTTGGAGCTGGAGAGAAGACAAGGGTTGAAGGCGACACGCGATATGACCAAGTGCAGGCGCGGCTCAACAACCCAAAATCTCTGCGCGAGGAACACTTTCGCTCAACTTTGCCTTGCTTCGTCGCCGGCAGCACGTGGCCCGAAGATGAGGAGATTCTTTTAACGGTGATCTCTCGATTTAGAAAGCAAATTCAGTTTGTACTCGTGCCTCACGAACCGACACCCGAGCATCTCCAATCGATCGAATCAAAACTCGATTCGATCGAACTCACGCATAAGCGCTACTCGAATGCTCCCGCATTCGAATTATCGCCGGACGTTCTGGTGATTGATCAAATTGGAATTCTCGCGGAACTCTACAGCAAAGCCAAATTTGCCTTTGTCGGTGGATCGTACCGAAAGACGGTGCACAGCGTGATGGAGCCACTCGCCGCTGGCTGTCTGACCTTTGTCGGCCCAAAGATTTTAAACAATCGTGAGGCGGTCGAATTCGCAAAGATTGATCTCAAACCCACCGGGAATTTTAGCCCAGTCGAAATTTGTCAAAACTCGGATGAGATCTGCGAGATTCTCGTGCGCGCGCTGCGAGAATTTACACCAGCTGCAAGCAAGCGGATTCGAGAGGAAATCAATTCGCGCTCGAATAAGTCCCAGCTTGTCCTCAACTGGATCAACTCTCACCTTGTTTATAGTCGCGGTTCCAGTTTCATTCCATGACTTAAAACTGTAGTTTTATTCCGCGATTGAAAAGGGAATTTCATTTTCATCACCCTGACTCGGTCACTTCTGAGCGGTATCTCCTCCGCGGGAATTCGCATTGGCCGCACGCGGATCAAGGTTGCGCTCGAATTGCGGAGCCCCAACAGCTGGAGACTGGGTCACGAGCGGGCCACTTTGCTCTCTGCTCCAAACATACATTCCTTGCGTTTGGGGAGCATAACCGGCGTAAGCTTTTTCGAGTCGATCGAGTGGCATAACTGCCGGGTCGATTGCATCCTTGGCGGGAACTGCGCCTAAATTGCGATTGCCCTTCATTAAAGTCATGAACTGGGCGTAATCACTGTCTCCGCGAATTGATAGAAGCCACGGATGATTTCGTAAATCGCCGTCATCTTCTTGCGTGCGATCCAGAGTTCCTTGATCGAACGAATAGTAGCGCTCGCGAATTGTGAGTGGAACCTCTTCCACTCCACCCGTGCAAATCAAAACTCCCCGACCAAGAATTTGCACTCTCTCTTCAGGCGTGAGTTTGCGGCTTGCGGATTGACGCTCTCGCATCAACTCTCGCTGCATCCCGATGCCTGACCAGAAATTTGGATTGACTCGAATGCTCATGCATCGCTCGAATTTGTTTACCTTTAATTGGAGTTCGGTTACTTCCATGTTTAACGTTGTGCCCGAACCTAGGCTTGACGATTCTCCAACAGCCTCGCCTCGCGACCATGAGCGAGAAATTGAAGCTGAAACACCAACACCAAGGGCCGAATCGATCATCCCTAAGAACGGCACTGCTTTTTCGAGCAATTTCATTGGATTGAAGCTCGCACCGACAGATAACTTGTCACTCATCGAAGTCGAACGACTGAAATCGACGCCCGCACCCATTGTAATACCCATGCTTCGTCCACCTATATACTGAGTGTTTGAAACATCGAGAGTGCGAATGAATCTTTCCATCACAAAGTAGTTTGAGCCCGAGCCTGGATTCCAGCCAATTGCACAGTTGTTCGCAATGGCCGATAAATATTCAAAATCGGATGCGAAACGATGATCAGGAGCTAAAAGATTTGGCTGTTCACTCATAAAATAGAAGCAAAGTCGCGATGCTAAATTGCCATCGATTTCACGCTTTCCATCCACAAGATCTTTGATGTCTTGTGGAGTGACCTTACGACTGAACCAGCGAATCATGCTTCCCTGGATTGATGAAGCACCAAACGTCTGAAATTTACCATTCATAGCGCCGATAAACTGATTAAGGCCGCCAATCGCGGGAAGCGCCTTATTATTTTGCGAAAGCAGCGGACTCTTGGCCATCAAGTACTGCTCATTGTTGAGTGCGACGTACTCGAGATTGCTCGCCTTCAAGAAATTGGTGAGCGAAGCGTTTTCTTTGGCAAGCCGCATGCGTTCCGAATTTTGAACATCCAGTTTCGCAAAAAGTTTTTGCACGGTGAGATCGGCATACGGACGCGTAACGGACTTCCATGCTGGATCATCCGGGCGCGGATTCGTCGCCAGATCGTCGGTTGGGAAAACTGCTGAACCGCCGTTTTCGTCTTTGACCCAAAGTGGGCCAAAGAAAGTTGGAGTGATCAA
>JAYVND010000369.1:0-5238 GCA_043758635.1 Bdellovibrionales bacterium | reverse complement strand
TTAGCAATGGCAATCAAGAGAAATAGCAAAGATAAGTGGAGGGTCGAACTCCTATGAAAAGGTGTAACAATTGTGTGCGCACTTTGTTTTGGACCATTTTGCTCTGGCAAACCTCTCGGAGCTAAAAAATTTTATCAACTTTTTCAGCGCATCTGCGCCCTCAAGACTCGACCTTGATATAGAAGCGGAGCGTTTCCGGAGATCTGCTCGACTCGTTTTCGTCGCTGGGCTTCTTCGCTGGTCTTCTTCACTGGGCTTCCGACTGGTTTTCTTCGCTGGTCTTCTTCATTGGTCTTCCGACTGAGCACTTCCATCAACATCTATCGAATACGCAGACGAAACTTTCGGCGCGACGAGCGAGGCCGAACAATGGTACATTTAAGGGAGTCTCTAAAGATTACGTTTAAGGAAATAGAACATGATGAAAAGCCTCTATTTTTGCACCCTCTTCGTTTTTCTGACTCCTCTGTTTTCATGGGCGGGTGAGCTCGCGCGGCCCACCACGGGAGGAAGCGTCGCAACTCAGTCGGCGAGATGTGAGAAACGCCCGCTTGAAGCCCAGTTTATTGGAGTGATCAGCAGCGTCCCTGCGGGCGTTAATCCGTTACAGACACAGTCGGGGAAGGGCATCTTGTGTCGATTCCGTATGGCCAAGCTAGACCAGTTTTCGCCAGCCGTTGGATCGTGCCCGTTTTACGATCGCGAGCGGTTGACTGATTCGGATTTGGACGTTTGGTTACCAAAAGACGAAGGTTGCCCAGAAAAGGGCGATTCGTTTTCAGGGGTTGCCCAGGTGGGGCCAGACGGCAAGCTTGAATTCGATGCGAATGTGAGTCGAAATGGTCGCTGCAGCGGCAAATTGCGAGAAGCACAATTCATTGGCAAAGTCTCAAGTGGATCAGAAACCGAAAATCCCGTCCGCACAGTTCCTTCAGAGGCGCTCATCTGCACTTTCCAAATGGGCTCTCTCGCGCACTTTGCTCCCGCGAATGGTGCGTGCCCATTTAACGACGAGCAACGCATCACTCGGCACAATCTTGAAATCAAAGTTGCGAAATCGATCGGTTGTCCAAAAGCGGGTGACGATTATTCTGGAGTGGTTCAGCTCAAGCCTGACGGTAAGCTGAACTTTGATGCAACTACAGCCAAGCCATCGAAGTGAGTGTCGTCTTCCGCAGTGTTGAAACTACTCCATTTCAACACTGCCCGTGGCGAGATCGTAAATACCCACGTTAATCTGAACTTTCCCGCTACTCACCGCTCTGGAGATGACACCAGAGCGCTTGATCAAGTCTTGTTTAACTCCCCTGGCGTTGAGCCATGACTCGTCTCGAAAATTTATAGATGGATTTGCTTTTGAAAATTTCCCCATCAGCCTAGGGTGAATATCTTGAACAAGCTGATTTAGATTGTTGCTTCCGGCATCTTGACCTTCGATCGTGTCGACAGCTGCCTTAACCGCTCCGCAGTTCGTATGCCCCATCACCACGATCAGCTGACTGCCCAGTTTTTCAATTGCAAACTCAATGCTGCCGATAACTTGAGGTGAAAGCGTTTCGCCCGCAGTGCGGACCGTAAAGATTTCTCCAAGCTTTTGATCAAAGACAGTTTCTGGCGGAACGCGACTGTCACTGCATGAAAGGATCACGGCCTTTGGACTCTGACCACTTGCTAGTCTCACGATATCGGCTTTTGTTTGCCCATCTGTTCTGACAAGACCCGACTTGAATCTTTCGTTCCCCTGTAACAATTCGGAAAGAGCTTTTTTTGCTTTTGCGTCTGAATTTTCAGCTGCTGTGGCCAATTGAGTTACGGCTGGTTGATTTATGGCCGGTCGAGGTTGCGATGCATCCACCGATTTCGCTGGCAATGATGAGCAAGCACTCAATGCAAAACCCAGGATAAGTACAGCCGAGAATTTTCGAGTTAAGAAAGTCATGTTTTTTCCTTACGTTCGTGATTTATGAATTTTTCAGGTCTCAAAACAGCAATGTCCGATAGAAAAAGAATGACTCCATAGTTTTTAAAAAACTTCTGAGCCAAGGCGTCCATGATCTTAAGAGCAAGATCCATTTCGGCAATGATTTCGATCTTTGACTTCACTCCTGGGACTTCGCCACTGCTGTTCTCACCTTTTCCTTCACCGTAAACTTCAGTTACCGTGAATCCTGTCGCGCCGTAACTTCTAGTGACTTCAATCACGGTTGCGCTCACCACCGGTTCGCAGACGACTGTTAACATTTTGAAATCGGTCAGGTTCATAAAAGTCTCCTTCACGCGTGCATCCAGTTTGCGAGGCTGTAATAGATTGGGATTCCAGCAATGAGATTAAATGGAAACGTTATTGCAAGACTAGCTGTCAGGTAAAATGTTGGATTGGCTTCCGGTAGCGTCATTCTTACCGCTGGTGGAGCCGCAATGTAAGAGGCGCTGGCAGCCATGGCTCCAAGTACGGTTGCTCCCCCAATCGATAGACCTGCCAGCGACCCAAGCAGCACTCCAGCAGCGCCGTGCAGAATCGGAATGGCGATTCCAAGCGAGATTAGCTTTACACCCACTTTTTTAAGATCTCGAAGTCGAGAGCCTGCGACGATCCCCATC
The DNA here is from genome assembly GCA_043758635.1 of Bdellovibrionales bacterium. Taxonomy (GTDB): domain Bacteria; phylum Bdellovibrionota; class Bdellovibrionia; order Bdellovibrionales; family JAMPXM01; genus JAYVND01. The sequence goes on along the minus strand of JAYVND010000369.1, from coordinate 2,637 downwards.
TCTAAGAGAAACAAAACCAAAGCTCCTTTAAAGCCGCTTTCAAAAAATGGCTTTACTGGCTCGTAAGCTTTTACGCCTGCCAGAAAACCAATAACGAGGCCGCCGACAAGTAAGACCATTGAGCGTGACGTGAAAATCTCGTGAAGCAGTTGGGCTTTTGATTTTACTTCTCGTCCTACGTTGTTGAACGCGAGTCGCTTTTCACGCTTGAACGCTCCAATTGCGAGAGCAATTAGGATGCCCGGACTCTCCAACATTGTGACGAGAGTGGGCATGAAGCCTTCGGCTTGATGTCCAAGACTCGAAACAAATTGATTGGCCGCAATAAAAGTCACCGCCGATACTGAGCCGTAATGTGCGGCAAGCGCTGCAGAGTCGATCTGACTGAAACTTCCGATTTTTCGCATGAGCACGTAGGCGCTGACAGGGGTTAAGCATCCAAGCAAAATTGTCGCAGCCGACGGCCAGAGAATAGCTTGGAATGTCGTTTGTGATAATTCGACTCCACCCTTTAAGCCGAGAGCCATCAAGAGGTAGATAGACAAAGAGGAATACAAATCTTTCGGAAGATTTAGTTCGCTTTTAACAATTTTAGCAAAGACACCCAACGCAAAAGCAAGGACAAGCGGAGAGAACAGATTCAGCTTTAAGATTTCGTATGTAGTCAAGAATGCTCCTAGAGTCAGGGATTACAATGATTGCAGTTAGAAGGTTCGACTGATGTAAGGCCGTCAGGGCGTCCTCGCTCCTCTCTGTATTTGCATTTTGGACAAGTGAAGACGACTGTTTTCGCAGCCAGGTTAGGGGCACCGCAATCTGCATAAGGGAGGCCAGGCACCACCTCAGTGATTGAGAAACCTGGATACGAGCAAACAGCACATAAAGTTCTCAGACTTTCTGCCAGTTTTCTTCCTGCCGCTAAAATTGCCTTACGCCGTGTCGGATTGTGACAGGCGCGAAGATCGGTTCTCAGGACCACTCTTGCCGTTTTCGATGCACAAAACGCATCGAGCATGGCTTGAGCAACTGCTCGCTCATTATGAAGTCCCTTGGCAATCGGGGTCAGAGAACCCTCAGGATGGACCATGATGCCGTGGCTTGGAAAATGAACGTCTTTTAAAAATAATCGAAAATCATCTTTTGGGCCCACGACTCGTTCTGCATGAACGACTTGTTGAGAGACGTGTTCCGCAAAAATTTCGCATTCGAATTCTCTGTCCCACAGAAGGAGTGACTCTAGATCTGTTGGGAAATTTCCGTTGAGGGGTTCGGGTCCAAAACTACCTTCGCTGGCAAGAATCAATTGAGAGTGCGGGTATCTCAGAGCGGCAGCATCAATTTTTTCTCTTAAAATTTCACGAACTGTTCCTTTGCGCGCAACCTCTCCCGAAAAAGTTCCAAACTCATCGGTGTCAATCGGCGCTGCCTCGCACTGAAGATTGAGCGCTGAAAATATGGAACGAAAAATTTCCTCTTTCCCGTGCAGGGTTGCGACGTAAATGGTTTTGCCATGAAAGGGGTGAAATTTAGGTGCATTCATAGACACTACTATTGCAGCCCAATCAGTTGTTTGTGAAATATATAAAATGATTGAACTTCATCTAAAAAATAAATAAGCAGTTTACATGGAATGGCTGAACTATCATCATCTTCATTATTTTTGGGTCGTTGCGAGCGAGGGAAGCTTTACTCAAGCTGCTGCGAGGCTTCGAATCTCGCAGTCTGCTATAAGTATACAGGTTGCGAGCCTTGAACAATTTTTAGGTAAGAAACTGATCGTTCGCTCCACTTCGAAGAAGTTGTCCCTGACAGAAGAAGGCCAACTTGTTTTCAGTCAAGCCGAAGAAATTTTTCGTCAAGGTCGTGAGCTTGTTGATGGATTTAGACGTGGCGGTCACTTTTCATCCATTCGCTTTGGAGCCACTGGCGGACTGTCTAAGAATCTCCAGATCAAACTTCTTCGGCCACTTCTTGGAAGTTCGGATTATGAGCTATCGGTCGACGTGGGTGATCCCTCTGTTCTCCTTTCGAGACTGTTGAGCTTTCAACTGGACGCTATTCTCTGCGACGTTCCCTATCCCCATTCAGAGGATGAGCCGTTGATCCAAAAGCAAATTGCAAAGGAGCATTTTTGTATTGTGTCTCGAAAGATTAAAGGACCTAACTCTTTAAATGATCAAATCGCAATCCGAGGAATTTATCTCCCAGCCAAAAGCGATCCTGCTACCGCCCGCATCGAAAGTTTTTTAAAGACTCATAAACTAAAAGACGTCATTCGTGGCTACATAGATGACATCGCCCTATTGCGCCTCTTAGCGGTTGAAACAAGCACCTTTGTTGCTCTTCCTAGAATTGGAGCTGAGCGAGAAATTAAATCAAAAGAGCTTCATATTGTTCACGAGTTCCGATCCCTGTTTCAAGAATTTTTCATCGTCGTAAGGCAGAAGAGCGGTCGTGCCAACCGATTGCTGAGTTTGCTAGAACAAGACTGAATTTCGGCACTCGATCTCTGCGCTGAATTTTGCACTAAATTTCGATGCATTAGAGCCCCTTCCGCAATCCAACAGAGCGCGATGCCATAATGAGATTCAATAATCGTAATGTCTAAACTCTCAAAATGACTTTCGCTAACGGTCG
>JAYVND010000368.1:0-5239 GCA_043758635.1 Bdellovibrionales bacterium | reverse complement strand
GTAGTCACAACCCTCGCCCTGGCGCTCTCGGTAGCGACCGTTGCCTTACTGCCACATGCCCACGCAGCGGGCGGAGATGATGTCTTCATGGATGACGGTGAAGGCGATTTCGATTCTGTTCCAGTTCCATCGTCTGCTCCCAAAAAAAGCAGCGACAACCATCAAGCAGATGCGGCCCCGGCGCCGTCAGCAGCGGTTGGTGACGAGGCTTCGGCCGTGATGGGTGGCAACGTCGCACCTGCACCCGTGGCTGACCATTCGACGGCTCCAGACATGTCAGTTCCGGTAGTGGAAGAAGCGGCGCCTACCGCTGCGCCTGAAGCAGACCCGGTTGCACCGGCTCCGACACATCACAAAGCAACGAAAGCTTCTCATCAAGCTTCCAAAGCTCCGGCTCATAACAAAAAAGCTTCATCGAAAGTAGCAGCAGGCAAATTTTTAATGACGAAAGACTCGTGCGAGATGCATCGCGAGCCGGCCTCTGAATCGGCAAAGATGATCACAGTGAAAGCGTCACGCAAAATTTGGACAGAAGACGTTGATTCAAACTGGGTACGTGCCTTCAATAAAACAGGCGAGCCAGGTTTCATCAGCAAAGACTGTTTCTAAGAATTGAATTTTGTATTCGAATCGCTTAGTACGCGAAAATCGGAAAATGAATTTTTAAAAACGGCGATTATCTAGCATCTGCAAAACGGAACGAGCAAGATGTTTAAAAAGCAAAAAAGGCTGACGATGAATCGTCAGCCTTTTTTCTTTAATTGATCGTTAACTAGTTCAATCGTCGATCGCTCACCAGATCGGTTCAATTTTAGATCGCTCACTAGATCAGTTCAATTTTAGACCGTTTATTTGGTCCTATCTGATCCCTACCCTATCTGATCACTTACCGACAATTTTCAACATCGGCTCGCCTGCATGTTTTGCAAGGCCCGAATGATGCGAGTATTCGTCTTGAGTGAAATCATCCACCAAAATCGCGTCGTAACCCATCTCGCCGGCCTTGGTAAGGTCCGCGAAATCGTCTTTCGTGATCACACCTTTGTCGAGAGCAGCTTGAACATGTTGAGCGCCTTTACCGCGAGGGAGAATCTTCTCGTGAACCGCTTTACGAATTTTTTTCTCTGCATTCTCAGCTCGTTTTACAACTTTGAATGTTGCTTCGTAGCGCGCGAGAGCTTCGTCTGGATTCTTCGGAACAAAAATTCCTTCGACGTGGCGTTGGCGTTGCTCGGTGTCGCTCAATATCATCGAAGCAATTTTGTGTGTCTGTGAATCGTTGGCTTCACCGGCGAACGAGTTGAAGTTGGACCAGACGCGGAGTGGGCCGCGGAAGAACCAGCTCAAGCCCGGAACAGGAAGATTGGCGAAGATTCCGTCAAAACCTTTCTGGATTTCGTAAAGCGCATGGTTCATACAAAAATGCACGAACGGCAAATCTTCTGAACGACGGCCCTCGGCCTCGTAACGACGCAGCACCGAAGTTCCGATGTACATCCAAGATAAGATATCGGCGAAACGGCCGGTGAGCTTTTCTTTAAGTTTCAGCGAACCTCCGAGTGCACCCATTGCGATGTCCGCGGTGATGGCAAACGATGCTGATGCCCAAGAAAGCTTGCGGTAATACCGAGCTGTGGATCCTGAAACCGGGCTGCCCGAAAAGAATCCGCGAGTGACCGAGAGAACAATCGATCGGCAAAGGTTCTTCACGATGTGGCCCATGTGACCCCAGAACGCGCGGTCAAACGAGACGAGATCTTTTTTTCCGATCGCGTCCACTTCGGCAAACGCATAAGGATGCGCGCGGAGGGCGCCTTGACCAAAGATAATCAAAGTACGGGTCAGGATGTTCGCGCCTTCAACGGTAATACCAATTGGTGTTGCAATGTAAAGGTGAGCAAGCAAGTTGCGTGGTCCGCGTGAGATACCGGCTCCGCCTGCGATGTCCATACCATCATTGATGATGGTGCGAGCGATCTCAGTGGATTGGTACTTCACAATTGCTGTAATGACTGCTGGCTTAGAGCCTTTGTCGAGAGCACCGAGTGTGTACTTGCGCATTGCCTCTAAAATGTAAGTCTTTGCAGCAATACGTGCGAGCGGCTCTTCGATCCCTTCGAATTTTCCGATCGACATTCCGAACTGTTTACGGAAAGTAGCGAAACCCGATACGGCCATCGTGATCATTTTCGAACCGCCGGTGCTTTGCGCAGGGAGCGAGATCCCACGACCAGCCGCCAAGCATTCAGTCAACATTCTCCAACCCATTCCGACATTGGCGACACCACCAACAATTGTATCGACCGACACGATCACATCGTGACCTTGCGTTGGACAATTGTAGAACGGAGTTCCGAGTGGATCGTGACGTTTGCCAATCACAACACCTGGAAGATTTGTCGGAATCAGAGCGCAAGTGATACCGAGATCTTCGCCTTTACCGAGCAAATTATCTGGATCGCGAAGTTTGAACGCCATTCCCATAATTGTCGAAATCGCTGCGAGAGTGATCCAGCGTTTGTTCCAGTTGAGGCGCATCATCAACTTGCCATCTAGACCTTTAAACAAAATACCATTGGAGAGAACGCTTCCGGCGTCAGAACCCGCAGTCGGCTCGGTGAGCGCAAAGCATGGAATCTCATCGCCTGTCGCCAGACGTGGAAGAAGTTTTTTCTTTTGTTCATCAGTTCCGTAGTGAACCAAAAGTTCAGCGGGACCAAGCGAATTTGGGACCATCACGCTGATTGCGGCTGCAACCGAACGGCTTGAGAGCTTCATGATCACTTCAGAATGGGCGAGAGCGGAAAATCCGAGTCCACCATACTCTTTAGGAATGATCATTCCGAGGAAGCGCTCTTTTTTAATGATGTCCCAAGCTTCTTGCGAGAGTTCGCGGGTTTCCCACAGCTTCCAGTCATCGATCGCGGCACAGAGTCGCTCGACAGGACCATCTAAGAAGGCTCGTTCTTCAGGAGTCATATTAGGGTACGGCTCAGCCATCAATTTCTTAAAATCTGGCTTACCAGAGAAGAGTTCAACTTCTGCTCCCGTTGAACCTGATTCGATCGCCGTGCGCTCCGTATCTGAAATCACCGGCATGGTCGGGCCCAGAATTTTCATCACAATGTTCGAAAAGACTGCGCGACGAATCGGCACGATCAAGAAGAGCGCCATCACGACGATGAATGCTGAGAGTAACCAAATCGGAGCTGCAAATCCCCAAAGGATCGCGGCACCCACAATGGTCCACACTATGAGTGGGGATCCTAAAAAGCCGATTGCCAGTAACACTAAAATGCTTCCGGCAATCGAAAGGGCTATACACCCTCCGGTTTGGAGAAACACTCCATACATTGGTAAACTGTCCACTTTACGCCTCCTCAAAAAAGGTCATTTTTTCGGTTTCTTTTTCAAACTTAAATCAATGAGTGCTTCAAACGAACGTCGCACTCTCTGCTCCGCTTTGGGATCCTGTAACATCCGTTTAAAATGGTGATAACCCAAAACAAACGAATACAAAGACCACGCGAACTGTTCGACATCGAGGTCAGCACGAAACTGCTTTTCATCGATTGCGATTTGTGCGGCTTGTTCGATATTAGAGATTAAATCTTTCTGGGCGGATTGCACGTAATCACGCAGCTCACCTGGGCGATCATCTAGCTCGGTCGATGCCGCAATCAAAACACTGCCTCCTGGCAGCGACTCTTCGTCATTCATATGCTCGAGCCAATTCTTAAAGAGTGCACGAAGCCGGGGAGTGCCGCGAGGTTTGTGAAACGCCGGGCGCATCACCACATTGATAAAGCCCTCGGTCGCGAGCTGTAGAACTGCGAGTTGCAGTTGGTCGCGAGTTCCGAAGTGAGCGAAGAGCCCACTCTTGGACATGCCGACTCTCTTAGCGAGCTCGCCGATCGTGAGACTTTCAATACCATGGCGGCTCGCAATTTTCAGAGCGACGTCGAGGATCGCAGCTTTGCGTTGAACACCTTTTGCTAAACTCGAAGCGGACTCTTCTTTTGCTTCAACCACCGAAAGTTCGATTGCACGAGCGCGAGTGGCAGCTCGGCCGCGGGTCGTTCTTAAAATCGATTTTGGTGAGCCCGCTTGACTCGGCATCAACGTTCCTTGTGGAGGCGAAAAGATTAGCTCTCACTCTACCAGAATAAAAGCACGACCGTTCGTATTTATTCAGAACCTGGTTTTGCTGGGAGTCAAGCACTCGTCAAAACAGCTAGGATTGGTCTGGTTGGGCGAGGGGCATTGAGAAGCGCGTGTTGGCACCTAGATGAGCTAATGAATGAGACAGAGCGAACCTAGATTCACTGTTCTTCCCATTTTGAAACGAGAAAGCACATGGAGCACAGTCGGCCAATTGAATTTCCGCTAAGCTGCACGCCCGAGCTAACGAATCGTTTTACGAATTAGTAGAAGTTCACTTTGCCGGTGTCGCCACGGTAAAGAGCGGACTTGATCACAAGCTGCCCTGCTTCGACCCGTTTGCGGATGATCTCGGAGCGCTTGACGAGATCGCGCGCCACGCCATCGGCGTTGAGGGTCGACTCAATTTCGAGATTCGGCGAAGGTTTTTCGCTTGTGTAACTTTTTGTGTGAACGCGGATTTCGCTCAACAGGTGATCCAACGCTTCACTTCCCGCGCTCTCGGTCTCTTTCAGTTGAATGATTCCCTGCACGGCATCGCAGCGGGTGTGTCCCATCACGACGAGCATGTGTGGACCTAAGTACTGAACCGCATATTCAAGGCTCGCAAGTGCTGCGGAGTCGGTGACCTCTCCCAGCGTGCGAACAACGTAAATCTCACCAAGTGTTTGATCGAAGACAACTTCTGGTGGAAGCACTGAATCCGAGCATGCAAGTACAACTGCGTGGGGCTTCTGACCGCCATTCCAAATTCGAGCACGGTCTTTCTCTGAACGTCCATCTGCGCGAAAGTGTTTTTTGGTGAATCGTGAGTTGCCGTTAGTGAGCCATTTTAAAGATTGTTCCGCCGAGACCGCGCTTGACGCCGCGATCACCGCCACTGTCGCGACCTGTGTCTGAGCTTCTTTTGCGATACCCGTGGAAGACGGTGCGGCCGTTGTTGCGATCGGCGCGTCGACTGCCTCTGCTTTCAACGCTGCTCCCGTTTCTGCTCCCGTTTTGGGCGCTGACTCCGGCCTAGGATCTCCGTTTACAAATACGTGAGAATTCATGATGAGCTGGCGAGCTTTTTCAGGCG
>JAYVND010000367.1:0-5241 GCA_043758635.1 Bdellovibrionales bacterium | reverse complement strand
ATAGCTTCTAATCAAATTGAAGCTGTATCGCCCCAAAACTTTATAATCCACGAAGATAGTCCTGAGCGGCATGGCTTACATAAATCATTATTGTTTGTTTCAAAAGCAGGAACTGAGAGTAGGTTTGATTCTTCGCTCAGTGGCCGTTCGGATTTTAGAAGAATAGAAAGTGGAAATTACACGATTGAACAGTCGAAGCCACAGGGGAATATCTTTACGAAAATTGTTATCACACGGCGCTCTGCACAGCAGGAATTGCATGCAACGTACGTTTTAAATTTCGAGAAAAAAGTATTTCTTTTGACAAAGGTTGATAGTATTTTGAACAGAATCCGCTATGCCGACGGCACGGACGGCGACGATACAATCGGCTTGGCCCCAACCGCAGCAGCGGTGACAAATGCGCCAGCACCCGCGAGTGCAGCTCCTAGTCAGAGTAGGGGCTCGAGCCGTCTGCCCACGCTGAATTGCAGACTTCGTGAACCGCCCGATTTGAATCCGGATTTCACGACTGCACTTCAGCTCAAGGCTTTCCAAGGCGAATCGAGTGCCGGAAAGCTCGTTGATAAGGCCTGTCCCTCTGCTTTGCGGGAGAAGATTATCCGTTCGGTGGCGAGTCATTTGGTTCGGACTGCGCCTGGCAAACAAAGTTTTAATGCATGTTTGAAAGATTTGAAAATTAAAGAATTTGAAAATCTCTCTGTAGACGAAGAGCTATGGAAGGATTTAGTAGCAGATAAAAATAAGGCTTCCATTAGTTGTATCCCGACGTTGCCGAACGGCAAACGAGCTTCTTACAACTTTGGAGCGGGTGGCGCTCAAATACTTTTCAGCCTTGCGAGCTTTTCTCAATCCACTTCGCAATCCGATGTCGATAAAATTTTGCTCCATGAGTTGATCCATAGAAGCGGTATCAACAAAGAGAGCACAGTCGAAAATCTTGTGGCTTGCTGTGAAGGGGGAAATCCAGGTAAAGAGGGTAGCTGTCGTTCGTTGTCAGACAAATATCGCCGACTGAATGACGGCCTTAATGATCTTCTGAGAGCAATGGAGCAAAAACGCGGCCAGCACAACAGCGACAAAGCTCTTGCCGAATTCCGCTCTAATTTTTCCAAACTGGAAGCCGATTTTCTGGCAAAAAAATGCAAACCTGAGACTCCCCCGGAGGCTTGCGACCAAGCACTTACTGCCCTGAAGCAGAAAGCGCTAGAACAATTTTCAGTAAGTTGTTTGCAAGCCGGCGATATGCCGACATGTACAAAATTAAGCGGACGATTTGCAGGAAGCATCGCAGACATCGATCTCGCAGTTTGTTTGAAAAACGAAAACTTACGTACTATCTCTGGCTCTTGCTTGGTTTATGGCCGACCCGATCCTGATGCACAAACTGCATTTGCCAATACCGTAACACGTACTTATGCAGCGGCTGCGGAGCCGGCGCACGCTATGACACTAACTCGGAATCGAAGTGCTCCGGGAATTCCGGTCCGTGCACCTCGAGCGCGCTCTCAGACGGAAAGCCAACAACCAACCGATCCTATCAGTCCGGATTCGAACCAACCAAGAACCGGCGCACCGATTGCGACAAACGACCAAACAATAACTGTAGCATCGATGACGGTTGCGGAGAACACGCCGACCGATCCAAACGCCATGGCGAGACAAGCAGCGGAGTCTGAGGGTATTGTAGACGGCGCAGGCAAGATGGCGCGTCGTGCATTCTCTGAATCAGTTGACCCGCTCCCATCCGCAGGTGCGACAACGCTCGCTGGTGGGCCTTCGTACACTCCGAGTGCAAGAACTGCATCGGCACCGTCGTCGCGCGCAGGCGCGGTTGCCTCAGGCAATCAATTTGTGCAGGCAGAACTTCCGTTTGGCGCCGGCGTTTCACCTACATCCCAAGCAGGCACAAGGCCTCAAGGTCTGGGTGAAGTGACAGCACCCGCGGATGTTATCAATGGTGCGCAAGCGGCGCCCGATGCAGTTGCTGCAAGACCTCCGGCCTCTTCGGGAGCAGCAGGCCCTGCCCCTGCACAGCCGCGCGCAGCATACACTGCTTCACCTTCGGCACGCGCCGATGCTTCAACGCGCGGTGAAGCAGGTTCGCGAGGTGATGTCGTGACGGGCGGGCTCGCAGGTGCTGATCAAACTGCAAGCGTTGGTGGAGCAGGCGGAATCGGTGGACCATCATTCGGCGGTGGTGGTGTTGGCGCGCAAGGGGCGGCGATAAAGCTCGCGCGCAGTGCGAGGGGCTCTAAGCCTGGACGAAGTCCTGCGGGCGAAGCGGAGGCTGATATGACGGAGCCGACCGTTGCATTTCGCTCGCCAACCGATGTTGCGAATTACATAAAAAAATCAACGCAGCCGATCGATACTCTTCTGCATCAAAAATGGTTTTTAAATCGAATCAGTGCTCTCGGAATTAAAATCGTTGATAGCGGTAGATATTATGGTCGCTCAGATGCGTCGACCACTTGGAACGCGGACCTTTTTAGACGAATGAATAAGAAAGCGAAATGAAATTGAAGCAGCAATCGGTTTTCTTGAAAATTGGCGTGGCATTCGTTGCGCTTTACACGGCTTACGAAGCTGTTTTCACAATTTATTCGATGGATCGATCTTACCTTCAGCAAACTAAACAAGGTTTTATGTGGGCTTCGAGCTATTTAAAAATTGGCGAAGTGCTTTTGCAATCCGAAAATTCACTCGACCTCGTCACACGACTCGATGAAGGTGTCAAAAATCACGAGATCGATTTTTATCTTATTCGCCAAGGTGGCAAAGATCTCGCTTATGGCAATGCTGCTGGGGGAGCTGACCCAATTTACCTGGTGAAAAATGTCAAAGACGGCAAGTACGAAACGAATTCGTATCGCCAATTTATTATTCACGCGGGCAATGGTTACGAGCTGATCGTCGGGCACAAAACTTCACGTTCAGCCTACGTCGCAAAATTTTGGGAGGAAAACAAAGATTTTGTTCTAAAAGACATCGGCTTCGTCACGCTTCTCATGGTCTTGCTCACTCTTTATTCGTTTCGAGACATTCGGGCCATTGTGGCCTCAATTTCAAAACGCGGGATGCGCCGCGGGCAACAAGATGTCGCTAAGAGTAGAGAGGCGTTGACGCTTATCAAAGGCTTGAAAGGCTATGAAAAGCAAGTCGACACCTTGAGCGATGAGAACGAGATCTTGAAGGGCCAGGTTCTTCCGGCGCTTCACAAAGAATTGTGGTCGGGGCGCAAACCGCCCTACGAATTTGACACCACAATGGCGCGGATCGATATCAATAATTTTACATCGATTTTTTCGAGCGAGCATCGCGTGCATTTTATGGATGTGATCAATGAGTTTTTTTTAGAGGTCACGCACATCGTTTCGCGTTACGGCGGATCGGTGTATGAATTCATCGGTGACGAAGTGATTTTTTACTTCAAAGAAGAGACTCTCAATTCGGCAGCACTTGCAGCCGCGGCTGTACGAGATATTTTTGAGCTTGCCGACGAAGTCAATGAGCAAACTATGAGCGAGAAGCAGTATCCTTTTCGAGTCAAATCAAGCCTTGCGTTCGGGACTTTGCGCTTTGGCCCGCTCGTGAATGGCTTCGCACTTGCCGGAAATCCACTGATCGAAACCGTTCGGATTCTCTCGCATATTCACGAAAAACAAGACAACTCTCTTTTGTACGATGAAAATGTTTGCGGAAGACTTGGGGCGCTTGCGGCCAGCCGTGAGATGAAGGTCGTCATGCTCAAAGGACTTAGCGAGGCTCGAAGGCTTCATCAATTTCTCTCGCTTGTGCCGCTATCGCATCATCTGCGGCAGCGCTCGCTCGATGCGCTCGAGTTCACGACCTACTACCGAAGCGACAAAAGTATTGCCGAGCTGTTGGAGTTCACGCAGTCGCATCTAAGTGAGTTGAAGCAAGATTTTGTGTTAAAGATCTTTAAGCTCTTCCAGAATTATCATGTGACTAAGTCTTCGCCCGAGGTTCGGCAGAGTTACTTGAACCTTTTAGACACGTTGATTGCTCGCGTGAAACAGGATCCTCAAGGAAAACACGAGTTCATTTTGGCAAGTGTGATTTCATCAGCACTTCATCTCTTTACAAAAGGTGAGCTCAACGGACGTATTCGTGAGCGGCTTCTTCAGTGCATGGAAATTCAAGACCGTCGCGTGATAGCAAACACGCTCGATATTTTTGCAGACCTAGAACCTCAATCGGGTGAAAAAATCTTTGATCAAATGGTGAATCAAGGTGACAACCGAATCGCCGCCAATCTTTTGGTTCGCGATGCTGGCGCGAACTGGGATTCGAAGAAAGCCAGACGTCTCTCAGCGATGCTCAGAGCGAAGAGTGCTTACGCGAAGTCAAGTGGGCTGTATGCGCTTGGCGAAATCGCGCAGCGTTTGAAGTCATCCGATGCCGTGGCTTTTGAAGCCGACACGGCTTTGCAAACACTTTTGAATCTCATGCTGGAATTGACCTCCCACGCCAACCGAATGGTGCGCCGGCAGGCGTACCGCGCAATATTAAAGACCGACCACGTGAAAGAACTTCAAGATTTTATGGAGCTGACGGAGCGCCCCCTGAACTCAGAAATTCGAAAAGAGATGCAGGAATGGTTGATGTCGGTTCAGCAAGGCCAGATGCTCATCGAGATGCAAGGCCAAACGGCAGTTGAGGCCGGGTCGCCAACTGGGGATGCAACCAAGCCCGGCGGAATCCAAGGGTCTCTTGCAGTTTTACGGTCGATCCATTCGGGACGCAAAAGCGGCTAAGGCACAAGGGCGGAACTTTACCAAAAAATTCAAGCGTGAGACAAACGCCGAAATTCCACTCGCCACACTCCTTAACCATTTGAATTTTTTGTATATTGCAGCATATTTTCGCTGCTACGAATCGTGAATTGCCGGAGTTGTTCGGGAGATCCGCGGCGGTGAAGCATTGCTCCTTTTCGTGCACTCAAAACTGTGCAATTATCCCCTTTATGCGAAAACTCATCCGTGGAATTGTCGAATTTCGTAGCAAGCGTAAGCCTGACTACAAAGATATATTTGCTAAACTCGCTCTCGGTCAGCGTCCAGACACTTTGTTTGTCGCTTGCTCCGATTCACGGGTTCAACCAAATTTGTTTGCCTCGGCCGAGCCAGGCGACATGTTTGTCATTCGTAACGTCGGGAATCTGATCTCGCCGTGCAATGAAACTGGCAAGTCGATGATGACCGATGTCTCTGAAGC
>JAYVND010000366.1:0-1591 GCA_043758635.1 Bdellovibrionales bacterium | reverse complement strand
ATTGGAAAAGGTCACCGTGGTACGGTGAAGGCAAGCTTCACCGACTGTCCACACTTTCTGGTTGCAGGCGCATCGGGTGGAGGTAAGTCATCCTTCATTCGGATGATGCTGACGGTCTTGCTCACAAACAACCCCGAGGATCTCGAGGTTTACTTCATCGACTTCAAGGGCGGAATGGAGAACCAAGTCTTCGAAGGATTCTGGAATGTGCATCTAGTTGACACACCGGATGTCGCTTTGGAGAAGCTGACTTCTATTAACCGGACGCTCGACCACCGGATGGGAGTATTCAAAGCGGCAGGCGCGAGAGATCTCGAAGTTTTAAACCGAAAGAAACATGGAAGTGAGCGCACGAAGCGCATCATCGTTGTCATCGATGAAATCTCGGAACTCATCCCACACCGCTCAAGCCCTAACCAGAATCAGCTCCGTGAAATTACCCAGATCCTTAACCGCATCTCGCGGATGGGCCGAGCTCCGGGAATCAACCTCGTCATCGGAGTGCAAAAGCCTGACGCGCGAAATCTAGATACGACGATCAAGTCCAACCTTGGCGGCATCATCTGTTTCCCGGTCACGCACTATTCACAGAGTGTTGTAGTTTTAGGAAACGCGCGTGCAGCTGACCTCAGCACTGATTATCCGGGTCGAGCGATCTGGCAGCGTGGCTCAGCACAATTCGAAGTACAAACCCCGCATCTCGCAGAAGAGGGAGTTTTGATTGCAAAAAAATCGCAAGGAGAAAATGTCAACCAAGGAAGCTCCGAGCCACAAGCGCCCACTGTCACCAACTCAATCGTCGTCAACCAAGCGCCGGAGACATCAGTCACCCCGGAGTCTGCACACGTCGGAACAGGTATTCCTAAAGATGCTCTGGAGGTGGAGGCTGATGAGTTTACCATTGGCTAAGAAGCTGGCATTCAACAGTTTGAGTGAGTGGACCTTTTACGCAAAGATGAATCGGCTTCGAAAAGAGGGCTTCGTCATGAAGCGAGACGGTATCGGTCTGCGATGCGAAGTTTTGCAACTCACGAAAAAAGGTTTCGATTACTTAAAGTATGATTTAGGCGAACTTCGAGAGATGCGCTACGCTGCCCAAAGTGTTGCGCATGATTACTGGGCGACGGCATTCCAGCTTGGTGAGTTTGCTCTCATGCCTCGTAAAAATGTGGAGTTCTTAACCGAGCAACAAATCATCTGCACCGATGATAGCCTTCTCCCAAGATGGCAGCCGAAGTCTCGAGAGCATATTCCCGACGGCATGATTTGCATCAAGAGCGGAATTCGAGAGTCGGTCATTGCAATCGAAATTGAACTGAACTTGAAGCCGCTTATTCGCTACGATAAGATCGGTTATTACTTCGAGAGCGCTCTCTCAAAAATCGATGTTGTCTTCTGGGTCTGCGCCACCACCAAGATTGCTCAGACAATCTCGGACCGGCTGTTCCAAATGAAGCTTCGCAATTTCGATATCCACCAATTCGTCATCACATCTGAATTCAGGGATCTCGGTTGGGACGCTCTCATTCGATCTGGTAGCTTTCAGAACCGCTCAATTAGAGATGTTTACCTAACAAAAGGCCACCAAACT
>JAYVND010000365.1:0-5250 GCA_043758635.1 Bdellovibrionales bacterium | reverse complement strand
TTCGAGCGACACAACTCCGAGTCCAACAAACGCATCCACTGATTTTGGATCCGAGACGGCGGCAAGCTTGTAATCGCGAAGCGCATCGGGGAATTTTTTCTGTTCCATCTCGGTTTTCGCGAGAGCTAAGAGAATCGGAACTCCCTTCGGAAATTTCGCAAGGCCTTTTTTGAGAACGGCAAGTGCTCTCGCGCCCTCGTCACGCTCCTTCAAGCTTGTCGCGAGATAGGTAAAATTCAGTGGATTATGTTTATCAGTTGCGATTGCCAAATCGCAGGCTTCGATCGTTTTCTCTAGAAAGGCATCTTTCGAATAAAGCCTGCAGAGATCGCTCTGATAACTCGCCTTGTCGCCAAATCTTTTTTTCATGTCTGCTAGAAGATCGCGCGCTTCGTAATTGTAGCCACTCAATTCAAGTTGTTTGATGAGACCGAGATAGGCGGGCTCAAATTTCGGATTCATCTCCTTCGCTGCGCTGTAGGCTTCAATGGCCTCATCATTGTGTTTCATTCGCACCAAGACTTGCGCCTGAGCTGTTTTGCAATAAAAGTCTTTTGCATCTTTGGCAAGGCACAGCATGAGAATTCGCATTTCATTGAGATTGTCATTTTGCATCTCGTAAGCTTTCGCGAGAGGCATCAATCCCGCTCGGGGCAGCTGACTGATATAATTTTCAAGAAGCTCGACCAAATCTTTCCATGCACGTTTTTTTTCAAAGATCTGCGCGAGTTTCAATCGCGCGTCGATGTCATCAGCCTTTTTCCTAATCCGCGCCCGAAGTGAATCTTCGCTCTCACCAGAAGCTGCTGATGCAACTGAAGCGGGCGCTCGGTTTCTAATTCTAGAAATGTGCGCAGCCTTTAGGACAACTGGACGTGACAAAGGACCTGCAAATGCGAGTGAAGAGGTTAAGAAAACCGAACAAACGGTGAGACAACCCAGGAGTGTCG
This sequence comes from Bdellovibrionales bacterium, assembly GCA_043758635.1. GTDB lineage: Bacteria > Bdellovibrionota > Bdellovibrionia > Bdellovibrionales > JAMPXM01 > JAYVND01. Next base: position 4,300 of record JAYVND010000365.1, on the reverse strand, counting down.
CAATATGAGACGCCTGCTGAGAAGCTAAAGCTTTGAAATGGCGAAGGACTTGGGATTCGCACTTCATTTTGAGACCTGTTCTTCCGTTAGTCTTATTAGGATATCGCAAGTTTTGCCGAAAAGGCTGATCAATGAAAAATGCCCTCTCGCGGGCGCGACCACGGTCCAGCAGTTTATGGAGATCCGAGGCCGGCCAGGGAACATTGGAATACGTTCTCGTTTTGGTTGTGAGCGTGCTCATAATTCTGGGCGTGCTATACCAATTCAATTCGGCCTTTAAGGTTTACGTGACGTCGTACTTCGGGGAATACGTAGCTTGTTTACTTGAAGTCGGAGACCTGCCCGGGGTCGCGAGCGAGTGCGCGTTGCCGAGCTTTGATCTGAAAAACGGAAAAAAGTTGATCACCTCAGTTGGCAGTGGAGGCGGATCGACATCCGCGGCGAATTCATCTTCGAGTAAAGGTGGTTCGACAGGTGGAACCGCTTCTGGCAAGTCATCGTCCTCCACTTCATCCTCGAGTTCTTCGAGTGGCGGTCGTAGCCAGTCACCCGAAACAATCGCACCCGGTGGCTCGTCAAGAATTGTAAGCAGCAACTCGGGCCGCAGTCGCTCATCTCCAGCCGGCTCAGTTGCTGACTTGAAAGGCGGAGCTGGAGGCACGCAAGATGACGTGCTTGGAATTTCTCCCACTTCGACAAGTGTTGGCCACTACGCTGGCAATGATCGCTCGCGCGCGAACAATATGTCGTGGGGCTATTACGATACGAATGATCCGAAGGACAAGGCCAATGAGGACAAGCCTTCGGTCACTGCATCCAACAAAACCATTAGTCAAAATAACAAACTCAAGGCGAAGTCGATTCAAGTCAATACGACTCGAACGACGGCCTCAGTCGACAATGGAGACGACGAAGGATTTAGCTTTGGCGCTATGATTCGCCTGCTTTTGATTATTCTGATGATCGTTGCCATCGTTGTATTCTTTGGCGGTCAAATTTTGCAAATCTCCAAAAGTGGAGAGTAGCGGGTTTTATATAAGTTTCAGCCAATCTCAGGGCCCGATTATTAGGTTCTCTATTGCCGACAGGTATGCGATTGAGGATTTTCTAGGGTCAATGGGGGAATTTCGCGGCATGGATCACATCATCGAGATCAATCGAAGAAGCGTCTTCACGCATGATGAAGCGCAAGAGCTTTTACCAATTATATTCCGTATTACGAAGACTTACAGCCAGAAGACGGAAGGTATGCTTGCTCGTCTCGACTCCTTGAGTTGCCAGGAAGGTTTGACCGCTTCGCTCGAACTACAAGTCAACCTGCTGATTCAAGAATGGCAAAATAAGATTCAAAAGCTCGGAGCCTTGCCAAAAGGGCTCTGGATCGCTGATTTCGATTCCGGTGATGGCTATTTTTGCTGGAAGTTTCCAGAACGCAGTATCCAGTACTGGCACAAGTACTCCGACGGCTTTAGCAAACGCGTGCAAGTGACAGAACGTCGTCCCATCTCACTGCAAGACCGCATTAAAAAGAAGCTTTTCGAATCCCCTCTCACGCTCCAGCCCTAATGGCTCGGCCAGGCCTCCCATCAATGAGTCGGCCAGGCCTCTCATCAATTGCTTCAATGGCTCGCCTGGGCCTCGGCTGTGATTGATCGTAGCCAGCGCCCCTGATAGATTGGGCGCATGCGCATAGCACTTGCTCAAATCAATACCGTCTTAGGCGACTTCTCAGGGAACCGCGAGAAGATCATTCAATTCACGAAACAAGCTGCAGCTAAACGCTGTGAGCTGGTCGTTTTTCCAGAGATGACGTTGATGGGATATCTTCCTAACGACATTCTCGAGCGCGCGAGTGTTGTTGATGCGCAACTTGCGGAGTTTGAAAAACTTCACAAGCAGCTGCCCAAGAATATCGCGATTGTCATTGGACTTGTGACCAAATCCAAAAATAAAAAAGGAAAGCCTTACTTCAACTCGGCCGCTTTCCTCACTCAGGCGGCTAAGCCAAAGTACTTTCATAAACAGCTTCTTCCGACTTATGACATTTTTGATGAAGCCCGACACATGGAACAGGGCGATCTTTCAAAAAATTTCTTCTCTTATAAAGGTAAGCGTCTGTTTATTACGATTTGCGAAGACATCTGGGGATGGGATTTGCCCAATCATCCGACCAATTACCTAACGAATCCTCTCAAAATGTTGAGAGGTAAAAAAGTCGACCTCGTCGTGAATCTTAGCTCCTCACCCTTCACGCTTGAAAAGGTGAAGGACCGTCGCGCGGTTGTTGCGATGACGGCCAAAAACTTCCGCGCACCGATGGTGTACGTCAATCAAGTCGGCGCGCAAGACGAAATCATTTTTGACGGTTCGAGCTTTGCGGTGACCAGCAAGGGCGAGATTTGCGCGCAGTCTCCATTCGGCGTCGAGCATCTAAATGTGTTTGATTTAAATTTGGTCGCGGGCGAAATGGTTCCATTTAGCAATGAGAGCATTGTCCAAATCCGCGACGCGCTCGTGGTTGGAATACGCGACTTCGCGGCGAAATCGGGGTTGACGCGCGTTCATCTTGGCTTGAGCGGCGGAATAGATTCTGCCGTGGTGGCCTGTTTAGCGGTGGATGCAGTTGGTGCTGACAACGTAACGGCGGTCACGTTGCCCGGACCGTTCAACGAGGCACGGAGCAAAACACTTGCAGAGAATCTGGCCGCAAATTTAAAAATTCGCTGTATCGATTTTCCGATCAACGAATCGTACAAAGTCGTACACAAAACGTTGCAGAAAACTTTAGGCGAATTCGAATTCGGAGTCGTGAATGAAAATCTCCAAGCAAGATTGCGCGGCGTATTTTTGATGGCAGTCTCGAACAAAGAGAGCAGCCTCTTGCTCACCACAGGTAATAAGAGCGAATATGCAACTGGCTATTCAACTTTGTACGGGGATATGTGCGGGGGCTTGGCACCCATTGCGGATCTGTTGAAGCGCGAAGTCTACGCGCTCGCAAATCTCTACAACCAAAATTCTGAACTGATTCCAGATGTGATCATCACGCGCCCTCCCTCGGCGGAGCTTCGGCCTGGTCAGAAAGATCAAGACTTGCTTCCCCCTTATGATGAGCTCGACGCGAGCGTGCAAAGACTCGTGGAGTTCGGTCGGCCAGCGAAGGGCAAAATTGATCAGTGGTTGCTTCCAATGATGGCGCGTTCAGAATTTAAGCGCTGGCAGGCGCCACCGATTTTGAAAATTTCTCGTCACGCATTTGGCCGCGGCCGCCGCATGCCGATCACGAGCAAAGCAAAAATGTAAAGGTGTAATGGCCGCGAGCTACAGTGATTGAAGACAACTGGGTATGAGTCGCTGCTCGCACGGCGGCTTCTGTCGTTTAAAAAGGGATCGCACAAGACAACATCATGAGCTACTTTTTAACGTGAGCTGTCGACCGGCGGGATTCTGACTTGCACCTCCGCTCCAATGACATCGCAGCCGACGGTTGTTTGGCAGGCGAGGCGTTCGTTAAAGGCGAATTTTCTATCCAGCGCCATTTCGATTTCAATTTCATTTCGCTCATCGAGTTTATCTTCGTTCGATGCGATGAAGACTCGACATGTGCCGCAGGTGCCATGCCCTCCGCAAGAATGGATAATTGGAATGTCTCGTTTGAGCGCGAGGCTGAGCAATGATGCGTTGCTTTCTTGATCTCGGTCCTTGCGGAGGATCACGGAAAGTTCTTGATCATTCATGATGAACGTAACGATCACATTGGTGACAGAACTGGCGACGGATTTGGCACGAGATCGATTGGAGCCTTCTTCAGCAGATTTTTCTTGTTTCGTTCGAGATTTTTTACCGAACATCCAGGTCTCCTCTCTAAGCGAAACCGATTTTTCCAAGCTTGCGCACTTAAGATGTGTGACTAGTACTTGAATCCTAGCAGCAACCTTTGATATCAGAAACCATGCGTTTTATTGCTTTTGATTTAGAGACAACTGGAACTTTGCCTGGCGTTGATCAAATTGCCGAAATCGGCGCCGTCCTCTTCGATGAGAATGGTCGACCCGATACAATCTTTGCAACTTTGATTGATCCATGTGTACCGATGCCCGAAGGGGCCTCACGAGTGAATGGAATCACCGACGACATGCTCGCTGGTAAGCCGAAGATTCACGAAGTTCTCGACGCTTTTGCAGAGTTTTGCGGTGATGCGCCGCTGGTCGCGCACAACTCAGCTTTCGACGCTGGTTTTCTCACTTCCGACATCAAAAAATTTGAAACGTCTGCACCTCAGGGGATCATTCTCGACACG
>JAYVND010000364.1:0-5261 GCA_043758635.1 Bdellovibrionales bacterium | reverse complement strand
TCACTTTGAAAAATCTTTGCTTCCGGAAATTCAATTTTGAGAATTTTCTCAGTCTCAATCCCCGACTTACCTTCAATTTTCTCTATCACCAAAGCTTTCTGAACATCGCTCATTTGAGTCTTCGTGCGTGCCTCCTCTGCCCGAACCGCACATTGAGCGCGTGCGACGTTCGAGAGATTCAGCGCACCGTTCTCAATTTTTTCTTCGATCGCCGGCACCGCCCGCTTCATCCTCGCCGAATCAATCCTCCGCCAGGCGGCAGATTCAGAATATAGAAAATGTTTTGTCAGCCACGCGTGAAGTGACGCATGGCCGAGCTGAAGATAGCTGCGACAAATATCCGCTTCGATGATGGCGTCCAAGATTTCGTTCAGAAGTTTTCGCTCGCGCTTAATAAGAAGCCCAAGTCGCTCTTGCAGAACCAACGCATCTTGCAGTTTTTTGGTCATCGAAATTCTCCACAGTTTTGGGTCACTGAACTGAGAATTTAATATCACAGGTTTTAATTTCAAAAACTTAGCACCTAACTGGCTGGCAGTTCGATTTAAATTAGATGGTTACACCCGGAGCTTGCTTTCGATAGCAAGCGTGCGAGGAAGGTCGTTACGGTTCTGCAGCGCCAGTTTTGCGGTGGTTTCGATATCACGTCTGAGTCTTTGAAAAATCGACGAAAAAGGTGTCAAACTATTTTTGATTAAATCTGTTTATGCCGACATCTTTGCCGGACATCGATAGCGAGCAAAAAGCACCGAAAAAAATCCAAGCGGGACTGTACAGACTGAAACTCCGCAGCGGAGTTAATTTACGATCGCTCCAAATCCATCGAACAACCATCTCCTAGATGGCACAGCTCGAGACGCGCAATGGGCCAAGCCCGCGATACAATCCAACTCGCCTTCGCTCAAACCGAGCGAACATTCGCTCAGCCTGAACGCGACTCATCTTGTTCAACTTTTCCGTTGAGGCGGCTGATCAGAAAGTCGGAGACCTTCCGATGTTGATCAAAAACCATCGCGTGACCGCAGTTATCGACTTCGATGAGTTTTGAGCCCGGAATCAATGATTGAAGGTGCTTGGCAGAGGCAATTGAGAACAATCTATCTTGTTTACCTTGCAGAATCGTCACGGGTATTCGGATGCCGGCTAGACGATGTTCCCAATCGGCCCAATTCACTTCGCGAGCGCCTTTCGCCTGCATATGCAAAACAAACGAAAGCTTCGGCTGTTTGGTCACTTTGTAAGCAAGATCGAGGTAAAAGGAATCGAGCAGTCTAAAATTCAATAGGCTCTCTTTGCAGATCATCTTGTACTGACTCTTAGGCAAAAGACTGTGCAGAATTTTTCCAATTCGCTCATTGAGTGCCATCAAAAAAATTCCTTGATAGATCAACGATTTCATAAAGTCGAGAGGGTACGTCGGCATCGGGTTCAAGAGAACAACTTCGCGCACGTTGCGCGCGCGCATGGCGGCGGCGGCCCAAGCGATGCCACCACCATACGAGAGGCCGCAAAGAATCACATTTTTCAATTCTAATTTTTCGATGAATGCCTCGACCGCTCGAACATCGTCTTCCATCGCGGTCGCACCCAGATTTGGATCTGAAAATCCCCAGCCTGGTAAATCCAATGCGTAGACTCGAGTGTGGCGAGAGAGCGGAGCCATCACGCGCGGCCAATCCATAAAAAATCCGCCGAAGCCGTGAACGAGGACAACCGGGAATCTCGCGCCCACTTCGTTATCGTCCAAACCCATAGTTGCGTAATAAATTTTGCGCCCGTCGTTTTCTACAAAACGGAGGGAAGAAGGCGGAACGAGTGGATGACCTGGCTTTGAGTTGTCGCTCATCACTTTCAGATCTTGAATTAAATTCTGGAACCGACGCATCCTTCCATTAAAACATTTCTAGCCAATTTTCGCATCGTGCCCGACGGAGAATCTAGCCATTGGTGCTCCCGACGACGTTCCAACTGCCCCTGCGCCTACCGACTTTCTAACTGCCCCACTCCTACCGACTTGCCAAATGGCCCGCGCCTCACGACTTTCGAACCGGCCGCCCCGCGCCTCACGACTTTCGAACTTGCCTCGTCCCCACGCTTCACGACTTTCGAATTCGGTCCACTCGCGATAAAGTAAAAAGTAATGAAGCGACGCGATTTTTTAATTACTTCCGGTACTCTTACCGCCGCAGCCGCCGCGTGCACTTCTGTGCCGTGGATTTATTCGCATCTTTTTGAAAATGAGAGCCCGACAAAAGTTTGGTTCACGCATTCCATGATCGTTCAACGGGGCCAAGTAGTCGGTGATACATTGCTCAACACGCCGGGTTTTGTCGGCTGCGCGAATATAAAAACAGGCCAATGCGAACTTTTAGATGTTCCGCTCTTCGGTCACGAAGTCATCCAAAATCCCGTCGACCCTTCGATGCTTTTTACATCGGAAAAATGGGGAATTTACGCGGCTCTGATTGATTTCAAAAAACGAAAATTGATTGCGAAAATTCAAAACGAAAAGGGTCGGCGATTTTTTGGCCATGCGCAATTCAGTCCCGACGGAAAAACTTTGTATGTCGCCGAAATGAATGATCACACGCACGAAGGAGTGATCGTGCAACGGGATTTAAAAACTGGCGCGATCCTCAATGAATACTCGTCGGGTGGTGTGCTCCCGCATCAAATGCATTGGATCCACGGCGGAAAATCTTTGGCAGTCATGAATTACGCCGAGGGCTTTGAGCGCAAACACGAACTCGCGTCCCCCGAAAACGACCACAAACGCGCTCCTTCTAACACAGAAGCCGGTACTGCAGCCGCCGTTCCATCGCACGCAGAAGCAATTGCTCCAGCAAACAGCAAAGCCGGTACTCCAGCTGCCGTTTCATCAAATACCGAAGCCGGTGCTCAAGCAGTTGATCCATCAAACTCGGGAGCCAGTGCTCAGGCACGCGCTCAATCCCGCGCTGTTCCCCGCAGTTCTCAACACATCACGCACGAATCCAAATCCGATACGAAACTGTCGTCCTCGAGCGCTATCTACTCCAATGGACCACTTGCAGGCGGAAGTAAACTCTCGATTCTCGCCCTCGACGCGAAGGGTGGTCTGACTGAAACCGAGGCACGTCTCACCGCTGAGCCGTCGCTGTATCATTTCGACTGGGATCCGGCTGCCGATCTCGCTTTTGCTTCAGGCAACTTTGAAATGCGGCGCGCGCAAACTGAAGAGACCCCGCGGAGGTCAAAGTCTGCGCTGGAGATCTTAGGCCCAGCGACTCTCGCGGCTACTGACAGATTTACGAGCTCAGCAATTCATCCCGCGACGCCGGCAAAGAGATTCGACTTCGGGCGGGCTGGAGAGAATGGATTTTTGGGAGAGGCATTGAGCGTAGCAGTTTGCCCCGGGCGTGCGATTGCCCTCGTCTCGTTGCCAGAATCAAAATCGATCTTGGTCTGGGATTGGGCGCTAGATAAAATCATTCAAATTGAGCGTTATGCCAACAACGCACGTGGCGTCGCATTTATTGATAGCGAGACGCTTGTCGTGACCGTTGGAACAGAGATGATCGTATACAAATATGCACGCGGTCGCTGGCAAGAATCACGCCGATTCCCTGCTGGTACCGGCTCGCATCTCACCGTAGGCGTCTAGAAAATTACATCGTCAAGCTTGCGGCGTTTAAAAGTCCGACGGCAACTGATGCAAACGCGAGCAAGATCGCTTCAGACTGTTTGCCAGCTTCAATCCGGCGAGCGATCTCCGGCATCACTCGATGCGCAAGAGTGAAGACCAGCATCTGCACCAAGAGTCCGCACATTGCCCAAATGAAAAGATCGACCATTGAATCACTTTGCTCGATGGCACGTGCAAGCGGAATCGCAAATCCAACCATCGATCCGCCGAAGCTAATTGCCGCTGCCGTATTGCCCTGACGAATCAACGCGATCTCACGCATCGGAGTGAATTTGCGGTAGAGCCACGCAAAAATCACCAAGAAAAAAAGACCCGAAACAAAGTTAGCAAGGAACATGAAAAATGGAGATGCGGTGTCGACAAAAATCATAAGTGAACCTCTTCCTCCAAAAATGAACGAAGCGCCGCGGTTTGGCAACCACCTGCGCAAGTTTTGAAGAAATTGAGATTTTTAAATTTCTGCTTCAATGAATGCTCGGCCAATTGACCGATTTTCTTGAGCAACAAATGGTCGGCCAGCGGAGGACTCCTGCACGCGCGCAGTTTCGAGCTTCACGCCGCTGCAGATTCAGCGACCGAGGGCAATGCCGAATGAGCGCGCAATTCAGATCCGCACCCGCATGCAAGTTCGATCCGCGCCAGCGTGCAAGCGCGATCCGCACCCGCATGCAAGCGAGATCCGCACCCGCACGCGCGGCCGCGCAAAATCAGGGAATCTGATTCGGAGCGGTTTGATACGCCGGGCCGGGTTGCGCTGGACCTCTCGAGAATAGGCTCACATCAAACCCGAAACTCACGTTGAGCAAAAACACATCCTCGAACGTATTTTGATTCTGTGTGAGTGACATCAAAGCTCGGCGGTAAGCAAGCTCAGCACGAACATCTGAATGAGGACCAACGGCGAAGTCCCCACCGATCGCCGCCGTACCAAAGACGTTGAAGGTTCGAAATCCACCGAGGCCAAGACCGGCATCATTGGGATTCGAAATATCTGTCTGGAAGCCGTTATTCTGCGTCACGTAATCAAATTTACTGTAGATCAAGATGGCCGGAATTACGCCACCGCTGATGCTTAAGCGCGAGCGATGCGGTATCACTGAGAGATTCAGTTTTGCTAAGACTGGAACACCCATGTAGCCAAGTGATGCGTTATTCGATGTCGTGTTGAAAAAATTGGTCGTGTACGAGGCGTTGATTTGCTCGTTCAAGTACAAGAGACCTGTTTCGACGGTGAATGTCGACCGACCGAATTCCGCCATCAAACCACCACCATAGATGAATTTAGTTTGATGAGTGACCGAGACGTTCTGCACCGAATCTGAAATGTAATCAGCCGAAGTCATGCCAATTCCCAAATTCAGTGTTGGAAGAAGTGTGACACCCGTACGGCGAGCCGCTGGGCGCCAGTCTTGCTCTGCAGGATAGCCCGCAGCCTGGTTCTCGGGGTATTGCTGAACCTGAGATGGGGTCGGAGATAATTGAATTGGTTGAGCCTGATACTGCGGACGCGGTACAGATCCCGCTTGAGCGACTTGCGCGCGCGGTTGCTCGGCACTCGCTTCACGGTAAACAGGCT
>JAYVND010000363.1:0-1599 GCA_043758635.1 Bdellovibrionales bacterium | reverse complement strand
TTTCATTTAAGTATGCCCGAGAGGCCTCGCCGATCACTGTTTAGGTGGATAGATAAACTGCAGCGCCACGGGTGCAAACACCATAATGAAAACCGCGGGTAAAATAAATAACATCAACGGAATCAAAATCTTCTGCGAAGCTTTCGCGCCTTCTTTTTCTGCGCGGACAAATCGCTCGAGCCGCATTTGCTCGGATTGCTCCTTCAAAACCTTCGTCACGCTTGTACCGGTCGAATCGGCATCGATCACGACGTTCACGAAGCTGTTGATCTCTGGGATGTCGAGCCGATGGGCAAGCCCCTTGAGAGCTTGCGAACGCGCCGAACCGAGCACGATGTCGCGAAGAACATTGTCGAGTTCGTCGGCCAAAACACTTTTGCCGCGCGATTTTTCGACGATGCGCTGAATCGCGCCCGGAAAGTCGAGGCCGGCTTCGGTTGCAAGAGCCAAAAGATCGATGAAGAAGGGGAGATCTCTTTGAACGGATCGTGCACGTTGCGCTCGCATGGCATTGCAGTGAAGATTCGGAAACTGCCAGCCACCTAAGCCTAAGACGATGCAGATGGGCCACGGATAGCCAAGTTGCAGTGCAAAATTCAAAATGATTAAGAGCGCCGGGAACATAATTCCCCAAAGAATTTGCATACCGATAAATTCATCAACGTTGATCACTGAGCCAAGGCCCGCGGTCATAATTTTGTATTCAACTTTTTTGCGATAAACCAAACTTTTTATGCGGGGTGCGTGCTGAATCGTAAATTGATGCGTGAGTGTGCGCGAGAGTTCAATTAAACCAGAAGCAGATTTTACCGGCTCGTTCCCGGAAGCCCAGCTGAGAGATTTTGAATCTCCGTTTTTCGCAAATATGGTTGAGACGATCCAATAGACGGCGATCCCGGCTGCCAGGATATAAATCATCGGGAGTATATCGCTTCCCATTTTCACCCTTTCCGTGATGTAAATATCGAATGCGTAAACTTATTTTGTCATCGCAATCGCCGCGTCGAAGTGAGCTTCTCAATCGAGCCGGATTTACATTCACCACACTGTCAGTACAAATATCGGAAATTCCGGATGAAAACCTGAATTTGACCGACCAAATTAGACACCTTGCTCGAGACAAAGCCTTGGCCTGTCTCAACTCGGGAAAGATCGCGAAAGGACACGGGAATTTGCTGCTTTCGGCAGACACTGTTGTCGTTCTTCATGACCAAATTATAGGCAAGCCGAAAGACCGGAATGAAAACGCCGAATTTTTGCGTCAACTTTCTGGACAAACGCAGAGGGTGATAACGGGTGTCTGCTTACTAGACGTTGACTCGGGCAGGCTAGCCTTAGGTCACGACATGGCTTTCATCCGGTTTAAAAAATTGAGTGAAAAAGAAATTGAAAATTATGTCGCAACTGGAGACGGGCTCGACAAGGCAGGTGGCTACGGAATTCAAGGCGAGGCGTCGGTCTTCATTGCGGATCTCGATGGCTCGTTTGATACGGTCATGGGACTTCCGATTGCAGTTGTCGAATGTTTGCTGCGCGAAAACTCATGGGAAGTTGAGCGCAGAAGTAAGGACGTGCTATGAGCTCGCAGCAAGAATTGAC
>JAYVND010000362.1:0-1599 GCA_043758635.1 Bdellovibrionales bacterium | reverse complement strand
CGGTGATGGCACGGGCCCACATCACATAACCAAAGCCAGGTGTTTTTCGAACCGACTCAAACCCGGATTGAATCGCAGCATAAAAGGAAAGTCGCTTTATGCCGGTAGGAGTTGCCTCGGTCGCCCGGGAGTGAGGTGCCAGCTTTTCTTCTGTGTTACTTTCTGACAGTTTTTTCTGATGGAGAAAAAGCAAATAAACGCTGCAAGCCGAAAACGCAAACGTCGCGGCGTCGAGCGTGAAAAAATGTATCATTGGGATAAAAGTCGCTGAGAGGCCGACGACTGTAGGCCCTACCATTCTTGCCAATCGAATCGTTGTACTCATCAATCCGTTTGCTGAACGAAGAGTTGCTAGATCCGGTGAAAATTTCGGGAGGCAACTTTGTAATGCTGGATCAAAAAACGCACTTAAACCAGAGAGACCGAGTGCCATCATCCATAAAACCAGGACGTTGATTTTAAAAAAATGCGCATAAGCGACCGGAATTAACACAATCAGCATACGCGCGAAATCGGTTCGAATCATTGTTTTGATGGGGTCCCACTGATCGGCCCACTTACCACCGAAGAAGCTCAGCATCATGAGTGAAGCAGCCTGTCCTGCGGCTAAATAACCCGTGTCAGCGCCGATCAAACCAATCGCCATCCAAGTCAATCCGACGCGGTAAATTTCGTCCCCGATCGAAGACATGGCTTGTCCAAGCCAGAGTCGAAAGAGCGGAGGATGTCTGAGTGCCTTGAGCATAATCACGGCTCAGAATTTAGCACTTGAGTGAGAAGAAATGAATCACTTTGCCCGTAAATCAGGGCGGCGCCTCCATACGACTCCAGAGCGCCGACTGAAATTCAGAGTTTTCAACACAAGATCTTAACGGGTTGGGAGGGCTTCTTTCTGTTTACTCACTTAAACTTGTTTCTGTTGAATACGGATTTTGAAGATGAAGAAGTTAAAACTGACTTCGCTTCATCTGAAGTGAAGCCACTCATCTTCTAAGAAACATGACACGGAGGTTTTATGCGTTTATTTCCAGCTCTCGCAGCCGCATTACTGACAACAACAATGATTGCTGCATGCAATCGTGGCATGGGGCCATCGTCGGACCAGCCGCAAGGCGATCAGGCAGCCGAACAGCCAGTGGCCATTCCGTCGGCTTCAACAGCTAGCGATACCAATGCTGCCTCAAATTCGACGGCTTCAACTTCGGCACCACCAATAACATCAACATCAACATCAACGGCAACGGCAACGGCGATAGATGCGCCATCAGCTACGGCTCGTATCTCGGATGCCGCTTCATCGACAGCGACAACTAGTGCTCGAAAGCTCAGCGCGAGCACTCGCCACGGAGCGAAACATCATCGAAAACACCATCGCGCGGTCGCAAAGAATCACCGCAAGCACAAGCATGGTCGACAGGATGCTCGCGTGCATGTCGGTTCGGCAAATGCACAAGCGGCCATGTTAGATACTCCTCAGTCAGATTCACAGGCGGATACACAGGCGGACCGCGAGGAGTTCAAACGTCAGATGCAGTCTCGTGTTGCAAATATTGCTGATGGTGTGAGCGGTTATCACAATCAAGCGTCCATTACCGACAG
>JAYVND010000361.1:0-5269 GCA_043758635.1 Bdellovibrionales bacterium | reverse complement strand
TTACAAGACTCTCAATCGTTCCCATAAAAAGGCGCGATCCGTATTCCGCAACTTCCGACTCGATGCTAAAATCTTGAACGAACCGGCGAAGAACCTCTTTTGGCGCATTCTTTAGAGCTTGAGCTGTGCCTGCAGCTGGAGCCGGGGCACCGTGAACCAAAAATTCGTTCTGGAAAAGCAATTGAAGCGCCATTTCGCGCGAACGTCTTCTTAATCCGTAGCTCTGAGCGGTCTGTGTCACATTCATCCTTACTGACGAGCGGTTAACTGGGTTCGACTTCTCGTTCATTTAATTTCTTCGCGCATTTCTTGGCGAATTTCTTCGCGCATCGATTCAAGCATCTGTTGGTGCATCTGTTGGTGCATCTAAGTGATTGGCAATCATCATTTAGGCGGCTGCTCAATGGGCGATCCCAAAAATTCGGCTGGCAAATTCGTCATTGTCTCAACCGGAAGTGCAACCGAGCGTTCCGTTAGAAGCTCATCCTTTGTGCTAGCTGACTCGACCGGAGACCATTCGTCACCATCTACGTCTGAATCCAAGCCCGACACAAATTCACTCACGTCTTTGAAGGTTTGATAGACACTTGCAAATCGCACGTAGGCGACATCATCCAAAGCGCGAAGTTCTTTGATCACTTTGTGACCAATTGCCTGCGCCGTGACCTCTCGCTCTGAACGAGACAGAACCCATTTTCCCACACGGTCGACGAGTTGCTCCATTTGTGCGAGACCGACAGGCCTCTTCTGACAGGCGGCCTGAATTCCCTTAAGAACTTTTTCGCGACTAAAAGGTTCGTGCCGGCCATCTTTTTTCACGATGAACGGCAGGACCTGCACCAAAGTCTCGATCGTCGTAAAGCGACTGTTGCATTTCAAGCACTCGCGACGACGCCGGATGGCTTCGCCATCACGCCCCGAACGGGTGTCGAGCACTCGATCCTCTGAGAAGCCGCAGAAGGGGCACTTCATTCCCTAATCTCCATGAATTCTCGCGAATTTAGGCGAGATCTCCGCTCTCCGTCAATGACAATAGGGCTGAGTTTAATGGTTCCTTCACTCTCTTTATTTAGTCTTCTCTCCATTTCAATTAGCCTACACTCCATTTTAGCCATCACTCCTTGGCAAGCAGTCAATGCCAACAACGAATCTCCAGAAGATGCAAGGCCAGGCCAAGTGAAGCATCTACGCCTTGCAGTCGCATTTTTACTTGGTCCCCCCGCTCATTGGCGATAAAACTATTTAATGACTTGACGAATAATTCATCGCTGACAAGGAAGACAACTGCATGATTGGGATGATTCTCGCCAACAGAAATGATCGCACCGCCTTCTCCGTTCGGAATGCTTCGGCATTTACCTGGAAATTGGCGCTTAACTTAATTCTTGCGCTCGGATTAAGTTTGGCTGCTCAAGCACAATCGAGTTTTCAAGATGGCGAAGGCGCCGTCGAGTACAACCAAGGTGCAGCTCCCGCAACACCAACCGCGCTTCCAAGTAGAGTCCGCTCGACTTCGGATGGAGCCGCAAGCCCAATCGGCTCTTCTCGTAAGGGCTTGACGTCGCATGTGGGCCGCCGAGCGGCCGAAAAATACATGGGACAGACACCGGGCAAAGATTCGAATTCAGATTCAGAATCTTCGAGCCGCTCGCGCGAATTTCGCCAAGGCGACTCCAACGCGCACTATTTGGCAATTCATATTGGTCTTTTCACTTCGGATGTTGCCTACAAATGGGGTGCTGTCGAAAAAGCGACTCATCCCGCAAATTACAACATGGGCGTCACTTATCGACTTGGCGAATGGATCAACTCGATGGATCTCAACTTTCGCGTGGATTTCACGGAGTACTCACTCCAAGAGGGACGCGCGAGTAAACTGTCTTTTTTACCGATGATCACGTTCCCCGATGTCGCGAGTCAATTTCCACTCTATTTTGGAGTGGGCGCAGGTCTCGGAATTTTCATGCACCAGCTCGACCGCGAATCTTCGGTGGCTCTCGAGTATCAGGTGATAGGTGGTCTGCGCTTTTTTAATGTCCTCCCGAACACTGGCTTTTTCTTAGAGGGTGGGCTTAAAAATCACGTGCTTTTGCTCACCGATGGTCAGTTCAATGGACCATTTGTCGCTCTCGGCTCGGTTTTCTTATTTTAAAAAATTACATCGAGAGAAGGTATTTCTCTCGACGTGAAGCTGTTATCTCAATATAAACAGTTTCAATTGAGGTCAAGTGAAAATTCACCGTCCAATCGCGAGTCAAATCATCCGCGCGCTGAAAACAATCTTCGAAGAAGGCTATTACGCCGATCGCGTTATCGAACGGCTCTTTAAAGAAAACCGACAACTCGGCGCGCGTGACCGTCGATTCATTGCCGAAAACACCTATGAGATAGTTCGCTGGTGGCGTTTGATTTGGGCAGCTCTCAATATGACAGAACCATCAACATCAGAAGACCAACTCTGGAGAGTCCTCGGGGCGTGGATACTCATCCAAGATCAAGATGCCACCTTGCCGGAATGGCCGGAATTCCGCGGCTTGAATGCAAAAGCACTCCATTCGCAGCTTGAAATCGCTAAACAAAATCCAGCGATTCGCGAGTCGATTCCCGATTGGCTATTTGAACTCGGATCTGTTGAACTCGGCGAAAAGTGGACGACTGCTCTTCATGCGATGAACGAGCAAGCACCCGTCGTTGTCAGAGCCAACACCTTAAAAACCAGCCGCGAAGTGCTGATGAAAAAATTTGCTGAGATCGATGTCATCACAAGACCGGCCCCCGAAACGCATGATGGCCTGATCCTCGCCGAACGAAAGAATATCTTCACGAGTGAGGTTTTTAAACTTGGTCACTTTGAAGTCCAAGACGGAGCTAGCCAACAGATTGCCCCGCTATTGGACTTACAACCTGGTATGCGGGTCATCGATGCCTGCGCTGGCGCGGGCGGAAAATCTTTGCATATCGCGGCCCTTTTAAAAAACAAAGGTAAGATTATCTCCATGGATATCCATGAGAAAAAACTTATCGAACTCAAACGCCGCGCCGCTCGCGCCGGAGTCGACGTGATCGAGACCAAAGTCATCGACTCGAGCAAAGTCATCAAGCGCCTTGAGGCATCGGCCGATCGAGTTCTATTGGATGTCCCTTGCTCCGGACTCGGCGTTTTACGGCGAAATCCAGACGCAAAATGGAAACTTCGCCTCCCAGAAATTGAGAACCTACGTAAAACTCAAACCATGATTTTGAGCGATTATGCGCGGATGGTGAAACCGGGTGGTCGATTGGTTTACGCCACCTGCAGCATTCTTCCATCCGAAAATGAGAAGCAGGTAGAGAGTTTTTTAACGACTCACGGCGGGTGGAGGCTCATTGGCGAAAAAAAGTTTTGGCCTGGCGAAAACGGCTTTGACGGCTTTTACGCGGCAGCACTTGAACGATCTAAATAAATTGTAAGGATAAGAAGCTATTTTTATTTGGCCATCCAAGCAGACCGCGCCCGTGGGCAAACTCTGGCGGCCCACGGGAGTTATTATGAAAAATTTGTTCACTTTGAGCGCAGTCGTCTTAGCCTTGAGCTGCATTCTTAGCCCTCAAGCTCATGCACAGTTTCAGTTTCAGCCTCAGTCTCAGACTCAGTCTCAGATACAAGTGCCCACCAGAGACGCCGGCCTCACGATTTCAATCAGTCCCACGAGAGTTGAGATCAATCCGGGTCATGTCACGACGTGCTCAGAACTCGACGTTGTCGCCAAGCCTCCCGGCGATGATGGGAGTGATGAAGGCAACGATGGCTCATCGTATCCGTTCATACCCCACCCCGTGGTCGCCAAATTGTCAGTGCAGTCGGCAGCGCATCCGCTTGATCACACGCCGGTTATCGGAGCCTTGCGCTTCCCCAGCTTCACGCTGGACCACACCTTCGCGAGAAAAATTCGCTTGAATTATGCGATTGTAAAAATCTCTCTTCCTGATCAGGATTTCGAGTTCACACTGAGTGACAGCGAGATCAGCAATTTGCTCGCCATCGATAGCTCCCTCGTGATTAACGGTCCCGCGCATATTGTTAGCAATGATGCGCACGACGTGAATCGACAACCGAGCTCACCATATGCACCATGCGGACTCGCGGTAAATGGGATTCCTATCACCACGCCTGGGGTTGGCTTCGTCGTTCCGGTCGAAGTTCGGGTGACCGCGTATCCAATGGATCCAAACGGCGACCAATCTGAATTCGAAATTTCGACAAACGGTGAAGCCGAATATCTGCCTTGATTGAGCCTTAATTTATGGAGCGTGTTCCTATCAGGAAAATCTGCGATCGAGGCTCAGACCTTCACTGCGCAATGCCTTGCTGCTTCAAAGATCGGTAAAAGACCTCAATTGCTTGCTCGGTTTCAGGTGTCACTCGCGAGTAATACATGACATTGACCGAGTAATTGAGATCCGAGATTTCAATCGAAGTCAAGCGGCCCATTCGAACTTGTTTACGAATCGAATGTGCCGGTAGAAAGCCCCAACCCAAGCCCGATTCAATCACCCGTTTTAGAGTTCCAACGTTGTTGGTTTCAAACACTGGCTGCAACGACACGCCGTGTTTTTCACAGACTGATTTTAAAAGACGGTCGAAACCTTCATACCGCTCGGTCAACCGCATGTAGGGCTTGGTCGCAAGATCCTTGACAGTGATTTCGTCGGGCACGTTGGCATCTTTTCCGCTTGCCACCAACCACATATCATCCCGCAGAAGGTGACGACTCACTAACCCCTGCGGCTCTTCACCATATTCAGAGAGAACATCTGGCAAAATCGCGATGTCTAAGTCACCACGTGCAAGAGCTTTGAAAACCTCGGCTCCATCTTGATACTGCAGCTGAACCGAAATTTTTGAATTGTATTTCATGAACGTCGCAATTGCTGGCGAGATCAGTTGAAGACCAAGTGAATTCAAAGTACCAATTCGCAGGCTGCCCTTCGCACCTTCACCCATTGTCTGCACGGCGACTTGAGCTTGCTGAGTGAGTGAAATAATTCGCTTGGCATAATCACAGAGAAGCTGTCCCTGGACGGTAGGCTTAGCATGCCGTGACCCGCGATCCAGCAAATTGACGCCCATCTCGTCTTCAAGATTTCGAATCTGCTGACTCACAGCAGGCTGAGTTAGAAAAAGCTTTTCCGCTGCCGCGGTCATGCTTCCTTCTGAAATCACCGTTGAAAAGGTAATGAGCTGCTGTAAATTCATAGCCGTCCAACTTTCTCTGAGTGTAACTGTTCT
>JAYVND010000360.1:0-5272 GCA_043758635.1 Bdellovibrionales bacterium | reverse complement strand
CGACGAATTCAAAATCGTCAGAGTCACTGCGTGCCAAATTGGAGAGGTTTATCATGAACCCTCCTGCTGAAATCGTCATTGATCAAGTCACGATTGAGAACACCGATCTCCATGCGGAGATCCTGGGCCCGGTGCCCGAAGCGATATCCACGTCGAACTCGAAACTGAATATCGATTCTGACTCAAGTGGTCACCCAAGTACTGTTACTCGCGCGGGGACAGGCGTCGACTCACTTTCAAGTTCCGCTCCAGTAGACCGGAAGCTTCTCGATCTCCACCAATTCAATTTTTATTTTAAAATGGAAATGGTTCAAGAGCGGCTGGCTGCGTCGGGTGATCTTTCGATGTCGCCGAGCAATCATGTTTTGATGACTTCACGAAACATGGTTTCAGGTAATTCACTCGACGCAGTCTCAGGCAATTCACTCAACGCAATTTCGATAACTCAATTGAAATCAGCTTTTAAGATCGGTGGGAAGTGGAGTGTTGATATTCACCGCGAAGGCAAAGGTTGGCTGTACCGGCTCGAAACGAACAATTTGAAGTTTGCCTTGGATGATTTTTATCAAGGCGATGGGAATTCGAAGCAAGTATCAGGAAAATTCGAAAAAAATGCGAAAGTTTTCACACAACTCGACCATGCGGAATTCGATCTCGACTCCAACTCGCTTTTGCACTCCGATGAGCTTATGCAAATCGACCGAAGTTCGATTGAAACGATGAAAGTCTCGCTCGGTGGAAAAACGAGCGAGATAACCAAAAAAGATCAGGCCGGCACAACGCTCTTCGGGCCTCTATCGCTTTCATTCTCAACACTCTTGGCAACGGAGCTTGATTTCGATTTCTTGCTGGACTCGGTGAAAATCCAAATGCCTCTTTCGATTCCGCGCGGCGTTTCACTAAAAGTCAAAGCGCACGGTTCAGTTCCGCGAACGTTGGATCATTTAAATGTGAGCTCGCAAGTCGACCTCGGAGGCCAACGCCTATTGGATTCGAAGTTTGAGTTGGAACGCAAAGTGAGAGAATTAAAGTTTAGAAGCCGGGGATCGTTGAGCATGACGGCTGCACATGCGAAAGCGGTAACGGCTGCGAATAAATTTGCTTCTGGCCTCGGGCTTGAGTTTGAGATGAGCGGAAGTCGAGCGGCTGACGGCAACATGGATGCTTCATTCAAAACTAAAGTTCCTCATCTAGTCATGGTGCCTATTCCAAAAAGTTCGAAAGTTGACGTTGATGCCGCGTTGAGGTGGTTACCCGCAACGAAGCAGGTCTTGTTCTCCGGAAAAATTGGCTTCGTCAACCCAATCGACGGAGGTTGGATTTTTGCTCCTGATATTCAAGCGTCGTTAGCTGGAGCGATGAAAACAAAGGGCACTGTCGAAATTTCGCAAAATCAAAAGCCAGCACCCCTTGGTCCTCCGCTCGTTCTGCAAATGCCCGCACATGTGAATTATGATTTAGATCTTGGTAGCGATGGACATGCGATAGCTCAAGTGAAATTGCCTTCCGTTGAGATCCCCGGTAAGGCGTTGCTGAGCGGTGTCGAGATGTCTCTTCACGTTCATTCGCCTGATTTGAAAGCTGCAAAAGATCTGAAGATTGATTTTGATGTGAAACAATCTGGAATGAAACTCGCCTCAGCGTATACGGAGTATACTTCAAAGCTTCCACCTAAATCACTACCGTTTAAAGAAGTTGCCGCCCGCGGCAGTATTCAGCTAACTGATCAGCGCAGACTTGTCGTAGAAAAGCTGACTTTCTCACTCAATGGTGGGGAGGTCTCCGTGGATGGACAAGCGTCTGGCGATCTCCAGGAGAAGACGTTTCAAGCAGTTGCAAATGTCGCGGTTCAAATGCGCGATGACTTTCCGGAGATAAATGGGCAAAAGATTCGGGGCGGAATCAGGGTGCCTATCACTGTAACGGTTCTGCGAGCTCGTCAGATCTCTCTCATCGGGGAAATGGTGCTCGAGGGTGTCGCTTGGAAAAAAGGCGATCTGTCGGCAAGCGGTATTGAAGGAAAAATTCCGTTCTCAGAAAAGCTCGAGTGGGATGGCAAAAATATTCATTTTTCAACTCTCGTCACGCAGAACCCGTTTGAGCGAGTGGAATTTGATCGCGTGCGACCTCTGCTTCAAGGTTCAGAGCGGCTTCGAATTGATAAGGTCGGTTGGTTTGAAAAAAGTTTTGGGCCGATGGTGGGCTTTTTCACCGTCGACCAAAACATGATTTTTGCGCATCAGTTTGATATGGATCTAGTGAGCGGAAAGCTCTATGGTGAGATGTTTATAAATATCTACCCTCAAATTTTGCAGTATGGATTTCTCGCACGCATGACGGGCTTAGATCTCGGTGAAATTTTGCCAAAGAAATTTTTAACTCGAGTTCCGTCAGGTTCTAAAGCCCTCAGCGGGCGCGCCGGATTTGTTTTGGATCTCAACCGTAACACGATGGATGGTCGCATTGACGTCACCGAAATTGGCGGCTCGCAACTGATCACCGCGATCAACGTTGTAGACCCTGTTTACGCCGATGAAAAAATGAACAGAGTGCGACGCCTGCTCGAAATTGGCTATCCGACATCGGTTGAGCTCTCGTTCGCCGATGGTTATATGGATATGGACCTGGGGCTCACAGTTCTTGGAGTTTCGAGCCGGCAAAATGTTCATGGAATTCGAATTTCCAGTATGTTGCAGAAATCGACCTCTAGCTTTATCGAATCGGCAGAGAAAGGACCTCTAAAATGAGTGCTCAATTGAATGTAGGAACTCTCCTCAAATCGACTTTGCTTTTTGTTTCCGTTATGTCGATTCTTGTTGCCTGCTCGCCCAAGGTTTACCTGATCGACAATCAAACAGTGCTCGAAGAAGAAGCGGCTGGAGCTTGGCCGCAATTCGAAAAGCAGATTCTTGATAAGGCAAAAGCAAAAGGCCCAGCGCCAGTCTCTCAAATTCCTCCAGACAAGCATCGACAGCGTCTTTACAACGTGATGAACGGCGAGATGCCGGTCACTTCAGCAACTTCAACAGCAGCCACTGCTTCAACAAAAAGCTCAAAAGCGGGAAGCGGAGCTGGAGTGGGCAAGTGAAGCAGCTTCAAACTCACTTTATATTTTTATGCTTGCGCACAAAATTTTTGCTCGCCACCGCAATGACGACTGCAATGACGACCGTAGTGATCACAGCGATGACCACTGCACTGACGATCGCATTGCCAATTGCAATGCCAATTGAAATGACATTCGCACTGACAATTACACTTACAATTGCACTACCCGCGCAGGCCGAGACAATTTCGGCTGAAAAGATTGCGGAGAACACGCGGCTTGTTCCGCTTCAAAAAATCACGGTGGGCCCAGATGATCAATATGCTGCGGCCGTTGACCCGAGTCGCTCCCTTTTAGTTTATGTTCATAAGTCGGATTTAGTCGCGCACTTGGTCGCGCACAACCTGAAAACAGGCGATGAGGTCGACTTACTCCCACTCACAGCTGATTCGCAAGAGCCTGTCTTCGGGCGCGATGGACAATTGGTCTTCACATACTTCAAGCACGATGCCCGCGGGGATATTTGTTACTTGAAGCCGGCATCCCCGATTCGAACCGAAACAGATACCGACGTCACCTGCCTCCCACGAACGAATGATCGCAAGGATACGCAGCGTTCGAATCCGTTTTGGGTGAACGAAAATGAAATTGGTTATCTTGAACGAGACGTCATCAGAGGTGTGAGCCAAATCGTGGTCGACGATCTTAAGGCGAAAACGACACGTGTGATGGTGAAGGGAAGTGTTTGGTCCCCAACAATGCATTCGGGAGGGCATCTGTTGGTTTACAATGAGCTTCTCGGTGCAGACGAGGCTCGCGGTTGGAAGACGGTGATTCGTGATTTGAATTCCGGCAAAAGTGCCGCAGTTCATTTGGCTTTGCCGGGCCTTTCGGGTTTTCCAATTTTGTCAGAAGATGAGCGTTTCCTGTATTTTAGTCATTTCATGAATGACTCCAATGATGATCAGATGATCGATGGCAATGACAATGCCGTCGTTTTCCGCCTACCAGTAAAAAACGTTTTCAATGCGAAAATCGCCGAGCTTTTGATGCCTGAGCAGCTCACCTCAAGTGATAGTAGCTGTAGTTTTCCGCGCCCAATTGGAGACAAGGTTTACGCGACTTGTGCCTTTGAAGGATCACTCGATATTTACGTCATGCCTCTCACGGGCACGGTGCCGGCAAACTGGTCGCAAGCCACATTGCAAAATGCAATTCAAACCAGCCGATCCTATTCCGAGAGAATTTTATTGCTGAACACGATGAAAACTCGCACCGGCAAAGATATCGATCTCGATCAATCGCTCTTTTTTAACCATTTAATGGAAGACGACACCGTCGCCGCCCGCTTTTACCTCTCAAGGATGACGGGAGCCGAAGGGGAAGCCTTCAATAAGTTAACGCGACTTTGGCTTCAAGCTCGAGAGCTAAAAAAAGCTCAACCGGTTGATGGCGAAATTAGCCGAGATTTCCGCCGCAAAATGATGGACGTAGATCAAAAGATCGCACTCATCAAAGGCGAGGAGAGTTTTGCGTTGGTCGTCCACGGCGCTATTCGTGCGGGTCTTCAAGACTGGTCTGAGGCGCAGTCATATTTTGCACGTAGTCGTGCGGGATCTGCAAAACATCCTATCGAGCGTTACTTTCATTTTGAACTCGCGAAGGACTTGGCAGAGCGAGCTCTGCCCAAATCTTTGCCTGCTCTCAATGATGCCTACCATGCGATGATGGCCGCACCAGAACTTTCAGAAGAGTCACAAATTTATTACGCGTTCAATTGGCTGAAAATCCTTGGACTGGCTGAACCGAATGTGTCAGCGAGAATGGCAATGATTGAAAAGTCGAATCACGATCTACGAGGTGCGGTTGCGACACTTCTCAAGTTAGAAATCGCAACGTTGAAGCTAGTGAACCTGCAAACAATTCCCGAGCAGGACAAAGCCTTTCGTGATGTCAATCAGATCATGAACGATGTCAAAGCCGACTATTACTTGCGTAAGGCAGTGTATGTGCGGGCAATTTTAAATTTAGCGGCTGGAGCGAATTTCAAATATCTATCGATCATTGCCTCCAATTGGCTGCGTGATACGGCCAAAGGCGACACTGAACTGAGTTATGCACGCGAGGTCTACGCAGATGCTAATTTGGATCAGGCCTATGCTTACTTAGGTAAAGGTGACCTTCGATTGGCGGATAGCTTTTTTTATGGCGCGGCTCAGGCAACCG